>NZ_JBFBIK010000045.1:0-55427 GCF_040685555.1 Sphaerisporangium sp. NPDC088356 | reverse complement strand
ACCAAACTCCAGCTCTACTCCTGCACCGGCGGCAACAACCAGAAATGGACCTGGACCCGATGACCCACACCCGGCAGACGCAGTCGCTGCCCATCAGCCACCACCAGTTGCGGTAACTCCCCGGCAAGACCAGAAGGCTCGGTGGCCGGAGGCAGTGGAGACCTCCGGCCACCAGGCCCTATACCGACTGCGCGGGCAATGACCGCCGGTCACCAGCTGCGGACTAAGTCCAGCATCATCGGGCTGCGCGGCGCGGTCGGCGGACACGCGGCCGGGCCGTGGAGAAGCACTAGGGGCGGCGCGTCGTGGATACACGGCTACAGGGGCGCGCCCACAGGGCCGTTCCGGCTACCGCCTGACCTGGAGACCACGTCAGAGGTGCATGTCCGCGTCGGGACGCAGGGCCCGGGCACACGTTGTCAGCCCCTCCACCAGCGTCTTGCCCATCGCGTCGTCGACCTCGGCGAGCATGGCCGTCTCGATGGCGTCGAGCAAGCGATCGCAGTGCTTCAGCAGGGACAGGCCCTTACGGGTGAGGTGGGCGCACAGCACCCGGCCGCCGTCCGGGTGCGGATCGCGACGGATCAGCTCACGCCGCTCCAGGTCGCGTATGACGAGGTGCATCGCCTGCGGCGTGACGAAGGCGATGCGGGCTAGTTCCGCCGATGACAATCCGTCGCGCATCCGCAGTTCGCTGAGCACCATGTAGGTGGGGGTGGTGACGCCGTGGCGGAAGAGCGCCTCGTCCAGGCGGGCCCGGATGCGACGCTCCAGCCGGTACACCAGGTAGCTCAGGCGTGGGGCAGGCGGAGCCGGCTGAGAATTCTGAACAGGTCGGCGGGCGCTCACCGGAAGACCATACCGTGCGGCCACCGAATGTAAGTTTCGCGACCGATATCAAGGCACTTGATAACAAGTGGCTTTATAACCAGCCCAAAGGCGCCGTCTCGGGGCCTGGTCGGCGGTCCGCTTCAGGCGTCACCTTGACGACCGATCACGGGCCACGTCTACTTTCAAGCGCCGAACCCGACCTGCGGCATTCCCCCGGCCCGGCGGCCCCGCGCCACCGCGCGGAGGACAAGCCCATACCCAGCAGAGGAGAGCGGATGAAACGATTGACCGCCTTACTCGCCACTGCCTGCGCAGCGCTGCTGTACGCGGCCGCCGCGCTGGTGTTCCCGCATTACGCCGCCGCGGCCACCATGACCGAGGTGACGAACTTCGGCGCCAACCCGGGCAACCTTCGCATGTACGTGTACGTGCCGAACAACGTGCAGCCGAACCCGGCAATCGTGCTCGCCATGCACCCGTGCGGTGGCTCGGGGCCGGGCTTCTACTCCTCCAGCGAGTTCGCGTCGCTGGCCGACAGGTACGGCTTCGTCGCGATCTTCCCGTCAGCGTCGAAGAAGGCCAACTGTTTCGACAACTGGTCGGACGCCTCGAAGGTGCGCGGCGGCCAGACCGACCCGGTGTCGCTCATGTCCATGGTCACCTACGTCGAGCAGCAGTACCACGGGGACCCGAGCAGGGTGTTCGCGACGGGCAGTTCCTCAGGCGCCATGATGACCAACGCCATGCTCGCCCTGTATCCGGAGGTGTTCAAGGCGGGCGCGGCGTTCATGGGAGTGCCGTTCACGTGCTTCCCCAACGAGGCCGCCTACCAGCCGGGTGGCAACTCCGCCCCGTGCGTCGGCAAGACCGCGCAGCAGTGGGGCGACCTGGTGCGCAACGCGAACCCGAGCTACCGGGGGCCGTGGCCGCGGATGCAACTGTGGCACGGCACCAGCGACACCGTCGTCGCCTATGCCGAACTGGAGGAGGAGGTCAAGCAGTGGACGAACGTGCACGGCCTGAACCAGACACCGACCAGTACCGCCACCCCGCAGGCCGGCTGGAACCTGCGCCGCTTCGCCGACGCGTCGGGATCGGTGAAGGTCGAGGCGTACAGCATCCAGGGTGCCGGCCACAGCCTGCCCACGAGTGGCATGGCGGCGGTCGCCATCCAGTTCTTCGGTCTCACCGGAGCCTCGCCGTCCCCGAGCCCGACCGTTTCCCCCTCTCCCACGCCCACCGTCACTCCATCCCCCACGCCCACCGTCACCCCGTCCCCCACCGTCACGCCGACGGCTTCACCGTGCAGGGTCGTCTACACCGCTAACAGCTGGAACAACGGGTTCACCGCGGACATCACGATCACCAACCGCGGTACGACGGCCATCAACGGCTGGACCGTGACGTGGACCTGGCCGGGCAACCAGCAGGTCGCCAACGCCTGGAACGCCACCGTGACCCAGTCCGGAGCGCAGGTCACCGCACGCAATGTGAGTTACAACGGCACCATCGCCCCCGGGGCCGGCACCAGCTTCGGCTTCCAGGCCTCCTACAGCGGTACGAACACGGCGCCCAGCCAGTTCACCGTCAACGGCAGTATCTGCGCCATCACGTAACGGCGAAACGGTCTCCGGTGACGGCTGCCGACAGCGCCGCCGCGCCCGGTTGGCGCGAGCTCACCTAAGGGGTCAGGGCTTGCGCCACACCGTTTCACGAGCCGTTGAACCCGAAGCTGACGTTGCCTCCCCGTCACGGAGGGACGCGAGTGCGATGGTCGCCGAGGAGGCCACTGCCGCGGACCGCGGGCCGTACCGCCTAGCGGTAGCCGGTCGAAGCAGCAGCCAACAGGTGTGCCTCCGGCTGTAGCGGCCCCGGGTCGTCCTTCAGCGGGTGGTGAGGCCGGTGAGGGTCTGGACGACCAGGGGCCCGAGGGTGGGCAGGTGGTAGCCGCCCTCCTGGACGGCCACCACGGGAAGGCCGAGCCGGCCGATCAGGTACCCCGTCCGGTGGTACCCGTCCGCGCTGACCCGGAGCGGGCTCTCGGGGTCGTCGGCCGCCGCGTCCACGCCGAGCGAGACCACGACCGCCTCCGCCCCGTACGACGCGACCGCCGCGCACAGCCGTTCGACCCCGGCGAACCAGGCCTCGTCGCCGGACCCGGGGGCCAGCGGGACGTTCACGGTCGTGCCCCGGCCCGCTCCCGCGCCCTCCTCGTCCGCGAAGCCGAGGTAGTGGGGGAACCACCCCGCCCCCGGATCGACGTGGACCGACCCGTAGAACACGTCGGGCCGTTCCCAGAACACGGCCTGGGTGCCGTTGCCGTGGTGCGCGTCCACGTCGATGATCGCGACCCGCTCGAACCCGTGGCCGCGCAGCGCCTGGGCCGCCACGGCGGCGTTGTTGAGGTAGCACGACCCGCCGTACCCGGCGGGCGCGGCGTGGTGTCCCGGCGGGCGGCAGAGCGCGTACACCGCCCGCGATGTCCCGGCGGCGACCAGGCCGGCCGCTGTGAGCGCCGCGTCCACCGCCGCCCGCGCGGCGGGCCACGTGCCGGGACCGACGAGGGTCATGGTGTCGTAGCACCACAGCCCCGCGCGGGCGTGCACGGCGGTGGGGGTACGCGAGGGCATCCCGGCGAGCATCGCCGAGGTCGGGAAGACGTACGGCACCACGCGATCCTGTCCCGGGTCCCGCGGGTACCCGGCCGTGGCCCACTGCTCCCACACGTCGCGCAGGTGGTCGATCATCCCGGGATCGTGGACGGCGCGGAGCGGGGCGTCGTCGTGGGGGACCGCCTCCACCAGCTCTGCCCCGGCCTCTGCCAGCGCGGCGGCGATCGACGTCGCGCGCTCGGGCACCTCGGTGCCGGGAGTCCTCACCCCGATCCAGATCTCGGCGCCCGGCACGTGCTCCAGGCAGGCCGGCGACCAGACGGCGGTGATCACTTCGAAGCCCCAGGTGGCCTCACCGCGATCACGCGGAGCCTTCCCCGGACGGCCCGGCCGTCCTGAAGAAGCGGTCGAGGACGCGGACGCCGAACTCCAGGGCGGAGACGGGCACGCGCTCGTCGATGCCGTGGAACATGCCGTAGTAGTCGAGGTCGGGCGGCAGCGCGAGCGGGGCGAAGCCGTAGGAGACGACGCCGAGCTCGTGGAAGGCCTTCGCGTCGGTGCCGCCGCTCATGACGTACGGCACGGGGATGGCGCCGGGGTCCTCGGCGACCAGCGAGGAGCACAGCGCGTCGAACGTCGGGCCGCCGGGGTCGGCCGCGGGGGCGTCCTCGAAGCAGACGAACTCGCGGGTGACCTTGGGGCCGAGCAGGCGGTCGACGGTCTCCAGGAACTCGTCCCGGAAGCCGGGCAGGAACCGGCCGTCCACCTGGGCCTCGGCGGACCCGGGGATCACGTTGACCTTGTAACCCGCGTTCAGCATGGTCGGATTGGCGGAGTTGCGCAGCACCGGCCTGAACAGGTCGCCCACCGCGCCGAGCCGTTCGGCCTCGGCGTCCAGCCGGTCGTGGTCGATGGTCTCGCCGAGGGCTGCGGCCAGGGCGTCGAGCATGCCCCGCACCCCGGGCGTGAGCCGCACCGGCCAGTGGTAGGACGCCAGGCGCGACATGGCGTGGCAGAGCTCGGCCACCGCGTTGTCGACCGGCGGCATCGAGCCGTGCCCGGCCACGCCGCTCGCGGTCAGCCGCATCCAGGCCATGCCCTGCTCGCCGACGGCCACTGGGTAGATCCGCCGGCCCTCGTGGTGCACGGTGTAGCCGCCGTCCTCGCTGATCGCCTCCCGGCAGCCCTCGAACAGCGCGGCGTGCTTCCTGGCCAGGAAGTACGAGCCGTACTCGCCGGTGGCCTCCTCGTCCGCGGTGAACGCCAGCACGACGTCCAGGTCAGGCCTGACCCCGGCGTCGGCCCACGACCGGACCAGCGCCAGCGTCATGGAGCAGGTGCCCTTCATGTCCACCGCGCCCCGGCCCCAGACGACGCCGTCGACGATCTCGCCGGAGAAGGGGTGGACGGCCCAGTCCGCGGCGTTCGCGGGCACGACGTCGAGGTGGCCGTGGACGAGGAACGGGTCGCGCGAGGGGGCCGCGCCCGGGACACGGGCGACGACGTTGGCCCTGCCGGGCGCCGACTCCAGGATCCGCGCCTCGATCCCGGCGCCGGCGAGGAGCCCGGCGACGTACTCGGCCGCGCCACGCTCACCGCGTCCCCGGTTGTCGCCCTCGTTGGTGGTGTCCAGCCGGATCAGGTCGGACAGGATCTGCCCGACTCCGGGCGCGGAGGTGGCGGGGGTGGTCAATCAGGCCTCCGTGAGGTGGCAGGCGGCGTGGTGGCCGCGGTCGGCGGGGAGTACGGCCGGCGGCTCGGTCTCGCAGCGCGCGGCCACCTCCTTGGGAAGCACGGCGGCGTAGGCCGGGCAGCGAGGACGGAAGCGGCAGCCCGCCGGGATGCGGGATGGATCGGGCGTCTCGCCCACCAGGACTACGGGTTCCAGCTTGTTGATCTCCGGCACCACCGACAGCAGGGCCTTGGTGTACGGGTGCCGGGGCGCGAGCAGCACCTCGGCGGTCGGGCCGGTCTCCACGATCCTGCCGAGGTACATCACCGCGACGCGGTCGGCGATGTTCCAGGCCAGGCCGAGGTCGTGGGTGACGACCAGCACGGAAAGCCCGAGCTCGGCGCGCAGTTTGAGCAGCAGCGCGAGGATCTCGCCGCGTACCGAGGCGTCCAGGGACGACACGGGCTCGTCGGCGACCAGCACGTCCGGCTCCAGCACCAGGGCGCCCGCGATCACCACGCGCTGGCGCTGCCCGCCGGACAGCTCGTGCGGGTAGCGCAGGAAGAACCGCTCCGGCGGGCGGAGCCCGGCCTTCGCCAGCGCCTCGGAGACCCGGGTCTCCTCGTCGCCGGAGATCCCGTGGATGCGCAGTCCCTCGGCCACGGCCTCGTACACCGTGTGCCGGGGGTTCAGCGATCCCGTCGGGTCCTGCAGGACGAGCTGGACGTGCCGCCGGAACTCCTTCAGCGCGCCCCTGGCGTAGCTCAGCGGGTGGTCGCCGTGCATGACGGATCCCTCGGCGGGGCGGACCAGGCCGAGCAGGCTCCGGGCGAGAGTGGTCTTGCCGCAGCCGGACTCGCCGACCAGGGCGACGATCTCGCCCGAGCCGATCTCCAGCTCGACGCCGTCCACAGCCCGAGCCGTGCCGAAGCGCACGTGGAGCCCGTGGGCGCCGAGGGCGACGCCGGCGCCTCGCGAGGTCTCGCTCATCGGGCACCTCGCAGGAGCCGGAGAGAAAGGGAGCAGGTCATCGGCCGCCTCCCAGGAGCAGGAGGGGAGGGGGCTGGCTCATCGCGCTCCTCGGAGGTCCAGGTTGGGTTCGGTGGCGCGGAGGCAGGCGGAGGTACGGCCGTCGCCCAGCTCGGCGAGGGCGACCTCGGTGGTGGCGCACTTGTCCAGAGCCACAGGGCACCGCGGGTGGAACTCGCACCCGCCCGGCAGGTCGCCGGGGAAGGGCGGGTCGCCGGGCAGCCCGCGCGGGCTGTACCGGAACCGCTCGTCGCCGATCCTCGGGAACGCTCCGGCGAGCGCGGCGCTGTAGGGATGGCGGGGGTCGTCGAAGACGGCGGTGGCCGGGCCCTGCTCGACCACGCGCCCCGCGTACATGACGGCCACCCGATCGCACGTCGACCCGAGCACCGACAAGTCATGAGATATCAGGACCATGGATAGCCCGAGGTCCCTGACCAGCGACGACAGCAGCGCGAGCACCTGCGCCTGGACCATGACGTCGAGCGCCGTGGTCGGCTCGTCCGCGATGAGCAGGCGCGGCCCGCAGGCCAGGGCGAGCGCGACCATCACCCGCTGCCGCTGGCCGCCCGACAGCTGGTGCGGGTAGTCCCTGGCCCGTCTGGCGGGCAGCCCCACCTGCTCAAGCAGCTCGCCGACCCGCCGGTCGGCCTCCTTCCTCGTCGCCTTGGAGTGCAGAAGGATCGGCTCGGCGATCTGCCTGCCGATGCGCTGCACCGCGTTGAGCGAGTGCAGCGCCCCCTGGAAGACGATCGAGGCCTCCGCCCACCTGACGGCCCGCAGCCGCCCGAACGACATGCCGTACACGTCCTCGCCGTCGAGCAGCACCTGCCCGCCGACCTTGGCCGAGCGGGGGAGCAGCCGCAGCACGGCGTTCGTGATCGTCGACTTGCCGCAGCCGGACTCGCCCGCGATGCCGAGCACCTGTCCCGGGGCGACCGAGAGGTCCACGCCCCGTACGGCCGGCACGTCCCCGGCGTAGGTGACGTTCAGGTCCCTGAGCTCCAGCAGAGTCATCTCGTCTCCTTGAGACGGGGGTTGAGCACGGCCTCCAGCGTGCGGCCGATGAGGGTGAAAGCCAGCACCACCAGCACGACGCAGATGCCCGGCGGCATGACGAACCACCACTCGTTGTTGGTCATGGCCCCGGTGGAGAAGGCGTGGTCGAGGATGTAGCCCCAGGACGGCCGGGTCGGGTCGCCGAGGCCGAGGAAGGACAGCGTGGTCTCCGACAGGATCGCGATCGAGACGGTCAGCACGACGTGCGCCATGACCAGGGGCATGACGTTCGGCAGCACGTGCCGGGTCATCTGGTGCCAGTCGCTCGCCCCGAGCGCCTTGGCCCTTTCCATGTACGGCCGCTCGCGCACCGACAGCGTCTGCGCGCAGACCAGCCGGGCCGTACCCGGCCAGGACGTCACCCCGATCACGATGATGATGTTGAGCAGGGACGCGCCCAGGATGGTGGCCATCACGATGGCGAGCGGCAGGAACGGGATGACCAGGAACCAGTCGGACACCGCGTTCAGGATCGACCGCAACCAACCGGAGTAGAACCCGGCCATGACGCCGATCGCGGTGCCGATGACCATCGCGATCACGGTGGCCGCCAGGCCCACGAGCAGCGACATGCGGGTGCCGTGGATCAGCAGGGTCAGCACCGAGCGGCCGTTCTCGTCGGTCCCGAGCGGGTAGCCGGGCGACGGCGCCATGTGCCCGGGGGCCGTGGCCTTGGTGATGTCGAGCCCGGAGGGATCGGCCAGCAGCGGTGCGAAGATCGCGACCAGGGCGAAGACGCCGAGGATCACCAGCCCGGCGATGCCGGTCCGGTGGGAGCGGTAGTCGCGCCAGAAGCGGGTGAGGGTCGCCCTGCGGCGCGCCCTGACGATGGTGGCGGCGGAGGTCATGAGCTACTCACCCTGGGGTCGATGACCGCGTACAGCAGGTCGGCGATGAGCATGAAGACGACCACCCCGATCGAGAAGAGCAGGAAGACGGCCTGGAGCAGGGGGATGTCCGGGCCGCGGAGCGCCTCGTACGACAGCAGGCCGAGACCGGGCCAGGAGAACACCGTCTCGACCGTGATGGCGCCGCCGATCACGAAGCCCAGGTTCATCAGGATGAGCGTCATGGTCGGCAGCAGCGCGTTCGGCACCGCGTGGCGCCGCCGTACGAGATCGTCCCTGAGCCCCTTGGCCCTGGCCAGCTGGAGGTAGTCCTGGCCCACCTCGTCAAGGAGCGAGGCCCGCATGATCGTGGAGTACTCGGCCAGGTAGACCAGCGTCAGCGAGGCCACCGGCAGCACCATGTGCCAGGCGACGTCCAGGACCCCGCCGTCGTCCGGGGTGGCGATGCCGCCGCTCGGGAAGAACGGGAACGCGATCAGGAACATCATGCCGAGCCAGAACTCCGGCATGGCGTAGAGGACCAGCGTGATCGAGGTGGCGCCCCGGTCGAAGCCGCTTCCCCTGCGCCACCCGCTGCGGATCCCGATCCAGACGCCGGCCACCGACGCGATCAGGATGGCGGTGCCCACCAGCAGCACCGTCGGCCAGATCCGCTCGCCGATGACATCCCAGACGGGGCGGTTGAACCGGGTCGAGTTGATCGTGCTGGCGAAGGGGTTGGCGAGGTAGTCCAGGAACTGCGTGCCGATCGGCTGGTTCAGCTGCGCCCGCAGCTTGGCCATCTGGCCCGCCGGCATGTTGCGGCCGCGGTTGTAGAGGCCGACCGGGTCGCCGGGCAGCAGCCGGAACAGGAAGAAGTTGAACACCAGGACGAAGAACAGCGTCCCGAGCGACCAGCTCACCTTGCGGATGACGTAGCCGCTCGTGCCGGTGAGGAGACGGGCACGGGCACGCGTGGCGGTGCCCGGGACGGTCGTGACCGCCATGCCTACTCCCGCTCGTCCGCGCCGGCGGCCCGGCGCCTGCGGGAGACCAGGAGCACGGCGCCGCCGCCGAGCAGGATCACCGCGGCTCCGACGCCGGCGAGCAGGCCGGTGCCCGACCCTCCGGACGAGGTACCGCTCTTGTGGGCCGCCGCGGTCATGGGCTGGAGGTTGAGGTAGGAGTAGGTGCCGTACTGGAACAGGATCGAGCCGTCGGGGTCGGGCTGGGGCACGAACCCGGTCCAGCGGTCGCTGCGGTAGGCGACGTTGTCGTCGTAGTAGTAGGTCACCGCGTAGGCCGCGTCGTCGTAGACCATCTGCTGCATCTGCTTGACGAGCTCGGCGCGCTTGGCCGCGTCGGTCTCACCGGACTGCGCGTCGTACAGCTTGTCGTACGCCGGGTTGCAGTAGAAGGAGTCCGACAGGTCGGCGTAGACCGCGTTGCCGTCCTTGTAGCTGCGCTTGCCGCAGGTGAACACCGAGAGCTGGTAGTCGGGGTCCGGCTCGACCACCCACCCCCACTCGAACATGTCGAACTCGCCCCGGCCGATGATCTCGGTGAGCGCGTCCTCCGACACCACCTTGACCTTGACGTCGACGCCGACGTCCTTCAGCCAGCCCTTGACGAACTCGCCGGTGTTCTGCGACTCCTGCGACTCCTGCCGGGTGAACAGCCGCAGCGACAGCTTCTTGCCGGCCTTCTCCCGGATGCCGTCGGACCCCTTGGCGTACCCGGCGGCGTCGAGGAGCTGGTTGGCCTTGGCCTGGTCGAAGTCCTGCTTGGCGGGCGGCTCGTAGTGCAGGTTCGCGTAGATCGGGGGGACCACCGAGGTGGCGGGCTCGCCGTTGCCGTCGAGCACCCGGTTGACCAGGGTCTTGCGGTCGAGCGCGTGCGAGATGGCCAGGCGGACGTTCTTGTCCTTCAGCGCGGCGCTGCCGTTGCCGATGGGCGTGCCGTCGGCCAGCGCCGCGCCGGTGTTGAAGGCGATCTCGTTGAAGCCGCTGTACTTGGCGGCGCGGGTGGTGATGCCCGGCCTGTCCTTGAGCGACTTGAAGACGTTGGCCTGGAGGTCGAAGGCGTAGTCGATCTCGCCGCGGGTCAGCGCCTGCGCCTCGGCGTCGGCGTTGGTGAAGACCCGGTAGACGACCTCGTCGATCTTGGGTGCGCCCCGCCAGTAGCCGGGGTTGGCGGCCATCCTGATGTACTGGCCCTTCTTCCGCTCCACCAGCGTGAACGGTCCCGAGCCGACGATGGGGGCGCCCGACGGCTCGTTGCTGTAGGACTTCACCTTCTTGCCGTCGACGTCCTTCCAGATGTGCTCGGGCAGGATCGGCACGGCGAGGCGGGTCATGATCGGCGTGGGCTTCTTGACGTGCAGCACCAGCGTGGTGTCGTCGGGCGCCTCGGCCTTGGTGATGTTGGTGACGTAGTTGCCGTAGTTGGTCTTCTCGTAGTCGCCTTGGATTATCCGGTTGAAGGTGTAGGCGGCGTCCCTGGCGGTGAGGGGCCGGCCGTCCGTCCACTTCACCCCCGAGCGGATCTTGTACGTCCAGCTCTTCTTGTCCGGCGCCTCGGTCCACGACTCGGCGAGCAGCGGTGTGGGGGAGAAGTCCTTCGGGCTGTAGCCGATGAGGGGGTCGTACATCAGCCCCCAGACCTCGTAGGCCTCGACGACGATGCCGGTGAAGGGGTTCACCGAGTCCACGTCGGACAGGATGCCGACGGTGAAGACCTTCTTGCCCTGCGACGCGGCGGGGCTCGGGGGAGCGGCGTACGCGGGTGCGGCCAGGCTGCCCATGGTGACCAGCCCGGTGATGAGGGCGAGGACCACCCGGGGCACGCGTGCGCGGGGAAATATCGGCATATCGTCCTCCGGGGGGCGCGATATTCGGGGGTGTGCAGTCGGGTTCTCGGGGCGGTGCGGTCGGTGCCGGGACGGCGGGGAAGGCCGGGTCGCGGCGGCGGAGCGAGGGGCGGGGTGGTCCGGTCGGGGCTCAGGGAACTCTTGACCGACCGCTCAGTCGGAGTGTTAGCGTCCAGCCATGACCGCACCTCCCACCGCTCCCCGCAGGCCCACGATCCACTCCCTGCACGGCGTCGAGCGGGCCGATGACTACGAATGGATGCGGGACGCGGACGCGGTGCGCGGGCACCTGGTCGCCGAGCGGCGGCACTACGAGGCCCAGATGGCACATACCGCCCACCTCCGACAGGAGCTCGTCAGCAAAATGGCTGTACGGACGCCCGAGACTGAGTCTTCAGTCAGTTGGCGCCGTGGGGCATTTGTCTACTACACCCGCACCGTTTCCGGAAGAGAATTCGGCGAGCTCTGCCGTAAAAAGGATGATAAATCAGTCGAAGCTGCGATTTCCGTACTTGATCTCGACGCTCTCGCGGCGGCCACCGGCTACGTCGAGCTGGGGGTCTGCGAAGTCAGCCCGTGTGACCGCTACCTCGCCTATTCGGTCGACACCACCGGGGACGAGGTCTACGAGCTGCGCTTCCGCGACCTGACCACCGGCGAGGACCTCCCCGACCGGGTTCCCGGCACCTACTACACCGGCGCCTGGTCGGCCGACTCCCGGGAGTTCCTCTACACGGTCGTGGACGCGGTCTACCGCCCGTACGAGGTGCGCCGGCATGTCCTCGGCGCCGCCCCCGGGACCGCCGGTGACGCGCTGGTGATCCGTGAGGACGACCGGCGCTTCGAGCTGACCGTACGCGCCGCCAGGTCCGGCGAGCTGATCACCGTCACCGCCGCGAGCCGCGACACCACCGAGGTCTGGCTGGTCGAGGACGCCGGGCCACGCTCCGTCGCCGGCCGCCGCCCCGGCCGCGAGTACCGCGTCGACCACGACGCCACCTCCGGCCGCCTGGTCATCGTGACCGACGACGGGCACCCCGAGTTCCGTACCGTCACCGCCTCCCTGGCCACGCCGGGGCGGCTCGGCGAGTGGACCGAGCTGGGCCGGCCCGGCCAGGCGGAGCGAATCCACGCGGCCGACTGCTTCGCCCACCACATCGTGCTCAGCCTGCGCAGGGGCGGCGAACCGCTGCTCCGGGTCATCCCGCTCGACGGCGGCGAGCCGTACGAGGTCCGCTCCGAGCTGCCCACCGGCCGGATCGCCCACGTGCGCAACGAGGTCTACGACACCCGGTCGATCACCATCGAGACCGGCTCGTACACCGAGCCGACGCGCTGGTTCTCGCTCGACCTGGACACCGGCGAGCGCATGCTCGTCAAGACGGCCGAGGTCCCCGGCTACGACCCGTCGGCGTACGTCAGCGAGCTGCACTGGGTCCCGGCCCGCGACGGCGTCCCGGTCCCGGTGACGATCGCCCGCCGGGCCGATGTGCCGCTGGACGGGTCGGCCCCGTGCCTGCTCCACGGGTACGGCGCCTACGAGGCGACGGACGACCCAGCCTTCGAGACGGCCCTTTCTGTGCTGCTCGACGAGGGCGTGGTGTTCGCCGAGGCGCACATCCGTGGCGGCGGGCAGATGGGCCGCGACTGGTGGCTCCAGGGGCGGTACGGCAACAAGATCAACAGCTTCCAGGACTACATCGACGTCGCCGACTGGCTCGCCGACGGCCGCGTCTCACGGATCGCCACGCGGGGAAGGTCGGCCGGCGGCCTCCTCCAGGCGGCCGTGTACACGCTGCGCCCGGACCGCTGGGCGGCGGTCGTCGCCGAGGTGCCCTTCGTGGACGTCGTCACCACCATGCTGGACGACTCCATCCCGCTGACGGTCAACGAATGGGAGGAGTGGGGCGACCCGCGCCGCAAGGAGGACTTCGACTGGCTGCTGGCCTACTCCCCGTACGACAACCTCCCCGAGGGGAGGCGCCCGTCGCTGCTGGCCACCGGAGCCGTCCACGACCCGCGCGTGCTGGTCCACGAGCCGGCCAAATGGGTCGCCAAGCTGCGCGCCACCGGCGACTCGCCCGTACTGCTCCGCGTCGAGGTCGACGAGGGCGCCCACAGCGGCCCCACCGGCCGCTACGCCCACCTCGCCTACGAGGCCGAGATCTTCGCCTTCATCCTGGACGCCTTCGGCAAGGGGTGACGCGTTCACCGGCCCAGGAAAACGCGCTCACGGTCCTAGATGACGCCGAGGAAGGCGCGGGCCTGCCCGATCGGCATCGGGGGACGCTGGGCGAGCTCCGCGGCCCGCGCGGCCCGCTCGACCAGCTCGGCGTTGTCCCGCACAGGGCGGCCCTTGGCGTAGGTCAGCGTGTCCTCCATGCCTACGCGCAGGTGGCCGCCTCCGGCGAGCGCGCCGAACAGCACCGGCAGTGACGCGCGCCCGACGCCGGTCGCCGACCAGGTGGCCCCCTCCGGCAGCGCCCGCACGGCCGAGGCCATCGTGGCGAGGTCGCCACCGAACCCTCCGGGAACCCCCATCACCAGGTCACAGTGCACGCGACCGCCGTGGGGCGGGCCGTACCGGTCGAGCAGGCGGTGCAGCGAGATGATGTGGCCGAGGTCGAACAGCTCGAACTCCGGGACGATCCCGAGGCCCTGCGTCGCCTGGTACAGCTCCGCCATGAACGGCCACGGGTTCAGGAACACCTCGTCGCCGAAGTTGACGGTTCCGCAGGTCAGCGAGCACGCGTCCGGAGCGGCGTCCAGCACCCTGAGCCGGTCGGCGTACGAGTCGGTCACCGCGCCGCCGGTGGAGAGCTGGACCACCAGCGAGGTCGCGGCCCGCAGCCCGGCCACGGTGTCCTTCAGCCGGGGCAGGTCGAGTGTCGGACGGGCGTCGTCGTCGCGGATGTGCACGTGGACCACGGCCGCCCCGGCGTCCTCGCACCGCTTCGCGGTCGTCACCAGCTCGTCCAGCGTCACCGGGAGCGCGGGCGCCGCGTCCTTGCCGGTCTCGGCTCCCGTGGGGGCGACCGTGATGAGCGTCGAGGTTGTCATGGCCGAGATATTGCCTGGACGGGGGTGCTTGATACAAGATGTTCGCCTGAGTGACCAGTCAGGAAGAGACGCGAGAGGACGGTGAACGATGCGAGAGTTGTCTTTCCGTGAAGAGGGCGGCTGGACCGCGTCCGCGTTCGCCGTCGACCGCGCTGCTTCCACTGGCCTCAGCGCCGCGCAAGCTCCATGACCGATATCTCTCCCGTCGGCCTGCACCGCGTGCTGGAGCCGCGAGGCGTGCTGCCCCAGGCCGCTCTGCGCCTCGACGCATCGCCCGACCCGCAGCCCGGCGAGGTACGCGTCCGCGTCGAACGGTTGAACCTCGACGCCGCCTCCTACCGGCAGCTCTCCTCCAAGCACGGCGGTGACGGCGACGCCATCAGGGCCGAGGTCTTGAAGATCATCGGTGACCGGGGCAAGATGCACAACCCGGTGACCGGGTCCGGGGGCATGCTGGTCGGCGTCGTGGACGAGGTCACCCCCGAGTCCCCGCTCGGCCTGAAGCCGGGCGACCGGGTCGCCACCCTGGTCTCCCTCACGCTCACCCCGCTCGTGGTCACCGGCGGGCTGGCGGGCTGGGACGGCCTGTCCGAGCAGGTCCCCGCCTCGGGCCACGCGATCCTGTTCGCCCGCTCGATCGCCGCCGTGCTCCCCGGCGACCTGCCGATCCCGCTCGCGCTGGCGGTCATGGACGTGTGCGGGGCCCCGGCCCTCACCGAGCGCGTGGTCCGCCAGTACGCCTCACGCTTCGTCCTGCGAACCGGCAACGGGCATGGCTCCCGGAGGGGGGCCGAAAGCGGTCTCGGCCCGGTGGTCGCCGTCATCGGCGCGGCCGGGAAGAGCGGCTCGCTCTCCCTCGCCGCGGCCCGCGGGGCCGGAGCGGCCCGCCTGATCGGGATCGTTCCCCACGCGGCCGAGGCCGCCCTGCTGGAGGAATCCGGGCTGGCCGACGTGGTCGTGATCGCCGACGCCCGCGACCCCGTCGCGCTCTCCGAGGCCGTACGAGGGGCCGGGGGACCGGCGGACGTGACGGTCGTCTGCGTGGACGTGCCGGGGTGCGAGGGCGGGGCGATCCTCGCCACCCGCGACGCCGGCACGGTGATCTTCTTCTCCATGGCCACGTCCTTCAGCGCCGCCGCCCTCGGAGCGGAAGGGCTGGCGGCCGACGTGACCATGCTGGTGGGCAACGGCTACGTCCCCGGCCACGCCGCCCTGGCCCTTGACCTCCTGCGTGCCGAACCCGGCGTCAGGCGGCTGTTCGAACGCCGGCTGGAGGAAGCGTGAAGCTCGGACTCGACCCTGCCGTCATCGCGAAGGCCAGGACGCTGGCGGCCCGCGCAGCCGAGCCCGTCATCGAGCTGGCGCGCACCCACACCACGGTCTCGGTCGAGCGGGCGGTGCTCCGCCTGGCCGGGGTCACCGGCGCCGACGCCGACGGCACTCCCTGGGTGAACCGGATCACCGACGCCGTGCGCGAGCAGGCCGGGCTGGACCACGGCGTCGCCCTCCCGGTCTTCCACGCGCTGAACGAGCACGGCCTCTCGCTCGACGATCCGCTGTCCCTGCTCGCCGCCAGGTTCACCGTTCCGAATGGAGGGCAAGCCGTACGGGCGCGCACGCGGGCACGGGCGGCGGTCGCGCGCGGGATCGCCACGATCGACCACAACCGGGCGGAGCGGCAGCGGCTCCTCGGCAAGCACGGTGATCCGGAGATGCCCTGGATCTACCTGATCGTCGCGACCGGCGACATCTACGAGGACATCCCGCAGGCCCAGGCGGCGGCGCGCGAGGGCGCCGACGTCATCGCGGTGATCAGGTCCACCGGCCAGTCGCTGCTGGACTACGTGCCCGAGGGCGCGACCAGGCAGGGGTACGCCGGGACGTACGCCACCCAGGAGAACTTCCGCCTGATGCGCGCCGCGCTGGACGACGTGTCGGGCGAGCTGGGCCGGTATGTGCGGCTGACGAACTACGCGAGCGGCCTGTGCATGCCGGAGATCGCCACGCTGGCGGGGCTCGAACGGCTCGACATGATGCTCAACGACTGCATGTACGGCATCATCTTCCGCGACATCAATCCGATCCGTACGTTCGTGGACCAGCGGTTCTCCCGTCAGGTCCACGCCCGCGCCGGCATCGTCATCAACACGGGCGAGGACAACTACCTCACCACGGCCGACGCGGTGGACGCGGCGCACACGGTCATCGCGTCGCAGCTCCTCAACGAGCGGTTCGGGCACGAGGCGGGGCTGGCGGACTGGCAGCTCGGTCTGGGGCATGCTTTCGAGATAAATCCCGAAATTCCGGATTCGTTCAGGATGGAGCTGGCGCACGCGCAGCTCGTCCGGGAGCTGTTCCCCGACGCGCCGCTGAAGTACATGCCGCCCACCAAGCACATGACCGGCAACATCTTCGCCGGCTACCTGCTGGACGCCTTCTTCAACCTCGCCGGGGTCCTGACCGGGCAGTCCATCCTGCTCATCGGCATGATGACCGAGGGCATCCACACGCCGTGGCTGTCGGACCGCGACCTGGCCCTTGCGAACGTCCGGTACGTGCGCCGGGCCGTCGGCGCCCTGCACGAGGACTTCGTGCCGGCTCCGGGCGGCTTCACGGTCGAACGGGCCCGCCAGGTCCTCTCCGAGACCGTCGACCTCCTCGACCGCGTCTGCGACAGCTCCCTCCTCACCGCCATAGCCGAAGGCACCTTCGGCGTGACCCGCCGCCCCCCAGACCGAGGCAAAGGCCTCGACGGCGTCATACGGCACGCCGACGCCTACTACAACCCGGCCACCCAGATCCTCGAGGAGGACGCGTGACGACGGAGCTGGACACGATCAAGCAGATCATCCGGCCCTATGGCGACACCACGGGTGACGGGATGGTGCAGGTGTCCTTCACGCTGCCCGTGCCGCATGGTCCTCGTGCCGAGGCGGCGGCGTCGCAGCTAGCAAGGGGGATGGGACTGGACCCCGCCAGCGTCGTACACGCCAAGGCGATGGGCCCTGATTTCACCTTCTTCATCGTCTACGGGCGTGTCGGCCACCTCATCGACTACGCGGGCATCGATGTCCCCGAAGGCCGTGAATACCCCCTGCTGACGCCGAGCCAGGTCAACCTCGCCATCAAGACCGTCCTCCAGCGCAGGCTCGTGGTCGTCGGCGCCTGCATCGGCACGGACGCCCACACGGTGGGCATCGACGCCATCCTGAACGTCAAGGGCTTCGCCGGTGAGAAGGGTCTTGAGTACTACCGGGAGATCGAGGTGCACAACCTCGGAGCACAAGTAGAGGTCGACGCGCTCGTCACCCACGCCAAGGCGGTCAACGCGGACGCCGTGCTCGTCTCCCAGGTCGTGACCCAGAAGGGCGCCCACGTCCACAACACCAAGCAGATGGCCGGAGCGTTCACCGACGCGTACCCGACGGCCGTCGGCGGGGGACTGGGACGTCCGCTCCTCGTGGTCGGCGGCCCGCGCTTCGACACCGTGAGCCCCTCCGACCTCGGCGTCGACCGCATCTTCGGCAGGGGCACCACCCCCGCCGAGGTGGCGAGCTTCATCGTCCACGCCCTGATCCCCGAATGGCAGCCCGATGAGTGACCTTGCCGCATCCTCGAACAGCCGGCAGACCGGCGACCTCGTCGGGTCCCCCCACGGCGGGCAGACGCGAGAGTTTGTCGGGCTGACCGTCGTCCACCGCCGATACGTCCCCTACTCGCACGCCCACTACGGCGGCAACCTGGTCGACGGGGCGTACGCGCTCGGCCTGTTCGGCGACGTGGCCACCGAGATGTGCATCCGTACCGACGGCGACGAGGGTCTGTTCGCCTCGTACGCGGATGTGCGGTTCCTCGCGCCGATCCGCGCCGGGGACGTCATCGAGGTGTCGGCCACGGTGACGCGCGTCGGCAACCGTAGCCGGACCCTCGCCTTCGAGGCCCGGGTGGTGTGCCGGGCCACGCCGTCCGTCTCACCCTCGGCCGCCGAGGTCCTCGCCGAACCGATCACGGCGGTCACCGCCTCGGGCACCGTCGTGGTCCCGCACCACTGAGCGTCTCTTTCAGCCGGCGTGCTGGGCCGTGCAGGGGCGCCCGTCACAGACGTCGGCCACCACGCCGTACTTCAGGAAGTACGCCTTCTGCCGCCGTGCCGTCGCGTCGGCACGTGGATCCTCGTGGGAGTCGGTGCCGTACTGCTCCCCGAGCGGGGGCGTGTTGGTCACCGGGGGAGCGGGCGTGCCGCTGTCCCAGACCACCATCGCCGAACCGGAGTACGGCCGGCGCGGCAGCGCCGGGATGCCCCAGTAAGCGACCACGTCGGGGTTGCGGCCAGCCGCGATCGCGGGCTGATGGACGCGGGCGCCGATCGTCCGCGCCTCGACCTCGGCGGCGACGGTCGACACCTGGTGGTCACCGAACGCCACCTGCATCAGGACGCGGTGGCGCGGCGAGCCGGGCAGCGGGTCGTGACCCAGGTGCTGGGCGTACCCGTTGGTCTCTGCCCGGTCCCACAGGATCTGGATCAGCGCGAAGCACAGCTGCTGGTCCAGCTTGTCGGGGTAGTACCCGTTCATGACCTGCTGGAAGGGCTGGAAGTCGACGCTCCGGTTGAGCAGCGTGCTGTAGTTCATCCCGGGGACCCCGAGCACGCCGTTGCGCACGTCGGGTGAGACGGCGACGAGCGCGCCGCCCGCGATGGAACCCTGGCTGTTCCCGTCGTAGGCCAGGTCGGTGCGCCAGTCGATCAGCGAGCGCCCCTTGACGTCCTGGAACGCCTTGTCGCTCGCCAGCCCATCCCTGGTGATCATCGTGCGGCCGAGGAACACGAAGTTGAGGAAGCTCTGCTGGAGCCGGTCGGTCACGCTGTCGAAGCGGGAGAAGTCGGCGAACACCCCGCCCACGTTCGGGATGTCCTCGTCGGCCATGCCGATCCACTTGGTGGCACAGAACAGGAAACCGTGCTCGCCCGCCATGGCCCTGACGTTGGAGGCCCGGACTTCGGTGATCCTGCCGAGCAGTCCGTGACCGTACAGGGACGGGCGCGCGGGCTTGGTGAACGCGGAACGCGGGATCTCGCACTGGAACTGGGCGCGCACGTCGTCGCCGAGCTGCTGCGGCCTGCCGTACGCGTCGCGGTTCAGCACCGCACCGGGCGGGGCACCCGCCTGGTCGAGGTAGTTGGGCACCAGGAACTCGCCCTTGACTTCACGCGCGATGTTCGCGTCCTGCTCGGGGGTGAAATCGGTGACCGTCGTGACCGTGAACTTCGGCGACCCGCCGCGCAACCGGCCGAGTGCCTGGTCCCGCATCCGCAGCACGGGCCCGGCGAGACCCTGCTCGCTCGCGATGGTGAAGTCCCAGGCCAGGTAGAGGTTCTTGCTGTTCACCCCCGTGCGGGAGAGGTCCTGGAGCGTACGGCGGAGCGCGGTCTGCCGTACGGCCAGCGGGTCCCCGCCGGGAACCGCGGCTCCGGCGAGGCGGGTGAACGTCTCAGGCGCGGCGACCAGGGATCCGGAGGCATCCTTGAGGTTCCGGAGCGCGACGGCGTAGCGATGGCCTTCCAGGAAGTTCCTGGCCGGACGGATGATCAGGGCCTGCCGCGCGGGGTCGGTGGCGTTGGCGTCGAGCTCAGCCCAGTACGGCCAGCGCTCCCCGGTCCGGGTGTCCACGATGACGATCGGGGCGTCCCGCTTCAGCGAGCTCCCGACGTCGGTCACCGGAGCCGCGCCGGTCGCGGCGGGGTCGACGCCCGGAACGTGGGCGAGCAGCATGGAGCCGGGTGAGAATCCGTCGGAAAGGTTCCACGCCGCCGGGTCGACGGCCTTGCCCGCGGCGTTCTTGGGCGTCATCGCGCTGGTCAGGTTGAGCCTGAGCCCGGTGGGCGTGCGGGCGCTCGTCGTGAACCAGTTGTTCGGGAAAGGCAGCAGGCAGTCGGTTCCGGCGATCGGGTCGCATCCGGGGGCGGGCGGGGACCCGGTCGGGGCAGATGTGGCCGAGGCCGGTGTGGCCGGCGCGGAGGCGGCGAGTGCGGGCGCGGGCGAGCCCGCGATCATCGAGGCGGCCAGGGTCACGATCGAGAACGGTCGATGCCAGCGCACATGCCCTCCAAGTCCGTATTTCTCCGTTGAAGGTGGCATCCGCGTGGAGGTTTTTAGGGGGAAATGACCAAATTGCAATGAACCATGCGGA
This sequence comes from Sphaerisporangium sp. NPDC088356, assembly GCF_040685555.1. Lineage (NCBI taxonomy): Bacteria > Bacillati > Actinomycetota > Actinomycetes > Streptosporangiales > Streptosporangiaceae > Sphaerisporangium > Sphaerisporangium sp. NPDC088356. The sequence continues at coordinate 35,279 of NZ_JBFBIK010000045.1, read as the reverse complement.
AGGTGTCGGCGTGACGTGCCCAACTGCGACCACGGAAGCGGAGAACCCGCGGGCGGGAATGGGGCCCCTGTGAACAGCTCATTCCCGCCCGCGGGGTGTTCGCCGTGCGTCAGTCGGTGAGGGAGTTCTTGACGATCTCGCCGATCTGCTCGACGGTGGTGAACTCTCCGGCGGAGACCCTGTTCTTGGTCAGGGCGAAGGCCACTCCCGTGGCGGTGTCGGCGTACGCGGCCGTGCCGCCGCTGCCCGCCATCCCGAACACCGTCGGGGCCGGGGACGCGTTCAGCGAGGGGAAGCCGATGTTGTACCCCAGCGCCTTCGTGCCCGGGAACCCGGCGACCTCGTCCAACCCGGTCATCGCCACCGAGGTGATCTCGCGCAGCCGTTCCGGCGAGACCAGCCGGACCCCGTCGACCTCGCCGAGCAGCGCGGCGTACATGCGCGCCACGGCGCGGGCGGACATGGTGCCCCCGGCGGGGATGTCGGACATCAGCACGTCGGCACGGTTGCCGTAGGCCGCGTCGGGGAGTGCCGCCATCGGCGCCGCCGTGTAACCGTGCACGACCTTGAAGAAGGGGATGCCTTCGAGCATGTCCGCGGTCATCTCGAAGTCGCTCGCCGGCTCGTCCAGCCGGGCCAGCCTGCCGAGCTCGGACTCCGGTACGCCGAAGAACAGCTCGTCGGCGACCCCCAGCGGACCGGCGACCTCCTCCCGCAGGACCTGCGAGATCGGCAGCCCGGTCGCGCGGCGGACGATCTCACCGATGATGTAGCCGAACGACTGGGCGTGGTACCCCGTCTTGGTGCCCGGCTCCCACCACGGCTCGGCGTCGGCGATCGCCGCGCACATCTTCTCCCAGTCGCACAGGTCCTCCGGGGTGGTGTCGACCGGCAGGCCGGGCACGCCGGTCGAGTGGGTCAGCGCGTGCCGTACGGTCGCGGCCTGCTTGCCGTGGGCGCCGAACTCCGGCCACAGATCCACGATCGGGGTGTCGTACCCGAGGACGCCGCGCTCGGCGAGCACGTGCACCACGGTCGAGGTCACGCCCTTGCCGGTCGAGGTGGAGAAGACCGGGGTGCTGGAGGTGATAGGGCGCCCGGTCTCCGCGTCGGCGGCACCGGCGACGGCGTCCACCACGAGCCGGCCCTCGCGGTACACGGCGACCTGCACGCCCGTCTCGGCGCCGGACTCGACCAGCTGGTCGATAGCGATCTGAACCTGCTTCTGGACATCGCTCATGGTCGTTTCCTTTTCATCGGTTGCGGCACATCTGGTTGTTGAGACGGTGGGAGGGCCAGGAAGGAATCGCGGCGGGTTCTCAGCCTTCGAAGCCGTCAGCGTTCGAAGCCGTCAGCTTTCGGTTTCGTCAGCTTTCGGAGGTGGCGCCGCGCCGTGAGACGGCGATCAGCACAGCGGGCTCCGTCACCGGGTTGTACAAGACGTGGACGGGAAGCCCGTGCAGCCACAGGACCTCGCCGTGCTCGAAGACATGGCGGTGGCCGTTGGAGCAGAGGAGCTCGATACGCCCGCGCTCGACCGCGACGATCGCGTCCCGCCATTCGGCCTCGTCGTAGACCCGCGCGCGGCCGGGGGAGACCACGACCGTACGGAGGGCGAAGGCAGGCGGGAGCCGCCTGCCGAGGAAGGACGGCAGGCGGGGGGCGTCGTCCATCACAGAGCCGGCGGCAGGCCGAACAGCGGGAAGTACTGGTCGCCGAACGTCGTGATCTCGGCGATCAGGCCGTCCTCCACCCGCAGGACGCCGAGCCATGACGGCCGGTACGCGCTGTCGCCCGCCTTGCGGAGGTACGCCGCGGCTACCGGCTGCCGGTTCGCCCACGTGGGCAGGACACGCCAGTCGCCCCACGCCTCTGGGCCTACCATGGCGGGCGTCCACGCCTCCACGATGGCCTTGCCGCCCCTGATCCAGATCGGCTGCGGCGGCATCGTCTGCCACGCGTCGTCGCGCAGCACCCCGGCCAGGATGGCGGGGTCGGCCTGCTCCACGGCGTCGATGTAGCGCTGCAGCACCGCGCGCTCTTCGCGCGTCGGATCCTTGGACGGCGTCCACTCCGACCGCCGCGGGGGCAGATGCTCCTTCAGCGCCGGCCTTGCCCGCTGCAGCGCGCTCTTCACCGCGGTGATGCTGGTGTCCAGGAGTTCGGCGGTCTCCTTGGCCGGCCAGCCGAGCACGTCGCGGAGGATCAGCACCGCCCGTTGCCGGGCCGGCAGGTGCTGGATCGCGGCGAGGAACGCCAGCTCGATCGTCTCCTTGGCGACGACGGTGGATTCCGGCTCGGCGTCCCTGCCCGCCACCGTCTCCAGCAGCCGGTCGGGGTACGGCTGGAGCCACATGATCTCGGTGGGGGGCGGGGCCGGCGCGCCGGGATCCGCCAGGACCGGTTCCTGCCGGGCCCGTGGCACTCGCGGGTTGCGGTCGAGGAAGTCCAGGCACGCGTTCGTCGCGATCCGGTACAGCCACGCCCGGAACGTGGAACGGCCCTCGAAGGTCTCCCGCCCGCGCCACGCGCGCAGGAATGTCTCCTGGACCAGGTCCTCGGAGTCCTCGAACGAGCCGAGCACCCGGTAACAGTGGATCTGCAGCTCCCGCCGGTAACCATCGGCGAGCACCCCGAACGCCGCCTCGTCACCGGCTCGCGCCGCGGCGACGACCTCGGTCTCCTCGATCCGGTCCCGCCCGGATCCGACCTTCTCCACGATTCACCCCTCCGCCCTCATTGGGCGCCCCGCCGGACGCACCTGACGGACGTATGACGATGGGCGGCAGGAAAAGGAATCGGTCGTACGAACTGCTCTGAGCGATCTCATTTTTTCCTCCTCACCGGCCGAAGCGGCGGCGGGCGGCACGGGTGAGCGCCTCCTCGGCCTCGGCTCCGAGCCGGCGCACCAGCTCGCCGGCGGGCATCTGCTCCGTGAACCGGAATCCCTGACCCGCCCACAGGTTGATCGCGCCGGCGTCACCCGCCTTCCTGGCCGCCGCCCGCAGCGGGGCGGTCAGGTGGTGGACGTGCGGGTAGGCCAGGGGAGCCTCGTCGGTGTGCTCTTCGAGGAAGCGGTTGACCAGCCCCCTGGCCCGCCGGCCGGTGAACGCGCGGGTGACCGCCGTACGGTCGTACGAGCTCAGCGCCTCGCGGTGCGCGACGCTCGTACCGGCCTCGGGCGTGCGCAAGAACGCGGTGCCGAGCTGCGCGGCGACGGCCCCGGCCGCCAGCACCCCCGCGATCCCCGCCCCGTCGATGACGCCACCTGCCGCCACCACGGGCAGCGGTGTGAGTCGCAGTGCCAGCCGGAGCAGGACCAGCAGCCCGAAATCGCCCGCGTCGTCGGTGAACCCGCCTCGATGCCCGCCCGCCTCGATGCCCTGGGCCACCAGAGCGTCCACTTCGGCCTCGTGCGCGGCCACCGCCTCGTCAGGGGTGGTGACCGTCACCATGACGTACGCCCCGGCCCGGCGCATCTCCTCGATGACCTCCCGCGAGGGGAGCCCGAAGGTGAACGACACCACCGGAACCCGCTCCTCGGCCACGACGGCCAGCCTGCCCCGCCACCCGCCGTCGTCATCCGCCGGCACGCCCAGCGCCACGCCGTACCGCTCCGCCTCCCCGCGCAGCCGCGCCGCGTACGCGTCCACGGCGGCCTGGTCGACCTGCTCGGAGGACGGCACGAACAGGTTCACCCCGAACGGCGCGTCGGTCCGCGCCCGTACGGTCCGGATACCGGCGCGCAGATCCTCGGCCGAGTCGTAACCGGCGGCCAGGAACCCGAGCCCACCCGCGGCCGACACCCCCGCGGCCAGCTCCGGAGTCGACGGGCCACCCGCCATCGGCGCCTGGACGATGGGGTAGGGCAACGCCGCGAGTTCCATTTCCTCACCCTAGGGGAACCCGAAGAAGCCCTTGCGATTCACGGTCATGGCCGGGACGTAGGCCTTGTCGAAGGGGGCGGATGGGGCGTCAGCCTTCTGATCGCTGCATGCGGCGCATGCGGTTCACCTCGGCCGTCTGCGAGACCGACACGTCCTGCGCCAGCTCTTGGACCATGACGTGGGAGCCCTTCTCCAGCTCGTCGGCGGCCATGGTGATGGCGCCCAGGTGATGGGCGATCATCAGCTGGAGGTAGAGGCGGTCGAAGCCCGCACCGCCGGCCGCCCGCAGGGCCGCCATCTGCTCCGGAGTCGCCATGCCCGGCATGGCGTGATGCTCGGCATGGTGCTCGGGAACGCGCTGCCCCTGCTGGCGGAGCCACCGGATCATCGCGTTGATCTCGGGCCCCTGCGTGCCGGCGATGCGTGACGCCATGCGCTTCACGTCGTCGGAGGCCGCACGGGTCGAGGCGCCCGCGCTCATGTCGAGCGCCTGACGGTGGTGAACGATCATATCCTGCATGAAGACCACGTCCGCCGCGTTGGCCGTGGGGGAGGGCACCGCGGTGACCGCCTCGGTGGGGCTGAGCGTCTTCGCCGCCTCGCCCGGCCTGCCTGGGGCGATGACGGGAGCGGTTGACTGGGCCGACGGGGCGGCGGGCTCGCTCGCGCAACCTGCCAGGGCGAGCGCGGCCGTACCGATGACGATGAGGAGCGCGGCGCGCACCCGACCTCCCTGAGGATCACTTGCCGTGCGCGTGCACCCTAACTCAGTCGCGATATGTCGGTAAAGGGATCATGTCGGAAGGTTTTGCTGACAACCTGCACTATGGCTAACTCATCCTGTCTGGGAGAAAATCTGCCCGTATATGTTCTCCTGTGGCATTAAGTACCAAGGAGGGTCCTGAGTGTCGTCCACCCCCCGCAGAGGCGGCCTGACCGGCCGGTTCCTCGTCCTGGTGGGTATGGCCGCGGCGATGGTGCTGTCGGCGATACCCGCCCAGGCAGCGGACATCCCGGGCACCGACCAGATCGTGATGAGCCCGAACGTCCAGCATGTGACGAACGTGCCCAAGCCCGCGAGCATCGCGGCCACCATCAACACCGACATCGCCTTCCAGGGCAACTATGCCTATGTCGGTAACTATGGCGGCTTCTCCATCTATGACATCAAAAACCCGAAGAAGACCTCCGTCGTGAGCTCGGTGGTCTGTCCCGGTTCGCAGATGGACCTGTCCGTCTACGGTGACCTGTTGTTCGCCTCCGTCGACTCCTCCAGGAACAACGACTCCTGCAGCAGCACGACGCAGTCCGCGTCGGTGAAGGAGTCCTGGGAAGGCATCCGCATCTTCGACGTGAGCGACAAGGCGAACCCCAAGTACATCAAGTCGGTCGAGACCAACTGTGGTTCCCATACCCACACCCTGGTCCCGGACAAGAAACGCGGCAACGTCTACCTGTACGTCTCCTCGTACAACCCGGCGGCGAACTTCCCCGACTGCCTGCCCCCGCACGACAAGATCTCGATCGTCAAGGTGCCGCTCCGCAACCCGACTTCGGCCTCGGTGGTCGCCACTCCCGTCGTGTTCCCCGACGGCGGCAACGAGAGCCAGCCGGGCCTCCTGGCCCCGACCAGCGGCTGCCACGACATCACCGCGTACGTGGAGAAGGGCGTCGCGGCCGGCGCCTGCATGGGTGACGGCGTGCTGTTCGACATCAGGAACCCGGAGAGCCCCAAGGTGACGGCCAGGGTCACCGACCCGAACTTCGCCTTCTGGCACTCGGCCACGTTCAACAACGCCGGCACGAAGGTCGTCTTCACCGACGAACTGGGCGGCGGCGGCGCGGCCACCTGCAACGAGGCCACCGGCCCGAACCGGGGCGCCGACGCGATCTACGACATCGTGAACGGCCAGCTCGTGTTCAAGAACTACTACAAGATCCCCCGCTACCAGGCGGACTCCGAGAACTGTGTCGCCCACAACGGCTCGCTCATCCCGGTGAAGGGCCGCGACATCATGGTGCAGGCCTGGTACCAGGGTGGCGCGTCGATCTGGGACTTCACCGACTCCGCCCACCCGGCGGAGATCGGCTACTTCGAGCGCGGTCCGGCCGCTGAGGGCTCCGGCGGCTTCTGGTCCGCGTACTACTACAACGGCTACATCTACGCGAGCGACTTCAACAGGGGCTTCGACGTCATCAAGATCAACGACAGGCGTACCGACTCGGCCGGCAAGGTCCGCGTCGACCGTCTGAACACGCAGACCCAGGGCTCGTACCGCGACCGCGGCCACGGCGACTGGATCTGGAGCGACGAGGAGTGACAGCGGCCTGACCGGGGGGCGCGTCCTCCCGCTCGCTGCCTGATCGACGGCCGGGGCGGCCCTCTCGCCGCCCCGGCCGTCTTCGCTTTCTCGGACTCTCGCCCCGGATGCGTGGGGTTCCGCCTGCCGGGTAGCGTCGCCAGACGGTGTTTCCGCCGCGTAAACGTTGCCGGGGGCCGTTGCGCGAGGACGGCTACCTCCCGGTAAGGTTTCATGGAGCCGGTGTTACCGTTGGTAACGCCACGCTGGCGTGGGACTTTTTCAGGCTCCGGACCCTTTGAGGAGTGATCGAGATGGCGGAGAACTCTGGCGGCTTCTGTCCGGAGATCGGCGACGACGTCCGCGAGGTACGCGACTGGGTGCACGAGTTCGCCGCGACGGTGATCCGCCCGGCCGGCGCCGAATGGGACGAGCGCGAGGAGACCCCGTGGCCGGTCATCCAGGAGGCCGCCAAGATCGGGCTGTACTCACTGGACTTCTTCGCCCAGCAGTGGTTCGAGGACAGCGGCCTCGGCATCCCGGTGGCGTTCGAGGAGATCTTCTGGGGTGACGCCGGCATCGGCCTGTCCATCGTGGGCACCGGCCTGGCCGCCGCCGCGCTGTCGTCCAACGGCACGCCCGAGCAGATGGGCGAGTGGCTCCCGCAGATGTTCGGAAGCGTCGACGACGTCAAGCTCGGCGCCTTCTGCGCCTCGGAGCCCGACGCGGGCTCCGACATCGGCTCCATCCGCACCAGGGCCGAGTACGACGCGGTGAAGGACGAGTGGGTGCTCAACGGCGTCAAGACGTGGGCCACCAACGGAGGCATCGCCAACGTGCACGTCGTGGTCGCGTCGGTCGACCCCGCGCTGCGTTCACGGGGGCAGGCGTCGTTCGTCGTCCCGCCGGGCACGCCGGGGCTCTCGCAGGGGCAGAAGTTCAAGAAGCACGGCATCCGCGCCTCCCACACCGCCGAGGTCGTCCTCGACAACGTCAGGGTGCCGGGCCACTGCCTGCTCGGCGGCAAGGAGAAGCTGGACGCCCGCCTCGCCCGCGTTCGCGAGGGCGGCAAGAGCGGCGAGCAGGCCGCCATGCGCACGTTCGAGACCACGCGGCCGACCGTCGCCGCCATGGCCGTCGGTATCGCCCGCGCGGCCTACGAGTACGCCCGCGACTACGCCCGCGAGCGGGAACAGTTCGGCCGCAAGATCGGCGAGAACCAGGCCGTCGCGTTCCTGCTGGCGGACATGGCCACCAGGGTCGACATCGCCCGGCTGATGACCTGGCGGGCGGCCTGGATGGCCCGCAAGGGCCGGGCGTTCCACCAGGCCGAAGGCTCGATGTCGAAGCTGGTGGCGGGGGAGACGGCGGTGTGGGTGACCGAGCAGGCCATCCAGATCCTCGGCGGCGCCGGCTACACCCGCGAACACCCCGTCGAACGCTTCCACCGCGACGCCAAGATCTACACCATCTTCGAGGGCACCAGCGAAATCCAGCGTCTCCTGATAAGCCGCGCCGTCACTGGCCTGCCCGTACAGTGACGTTTCCACACGTCAGCTCCCTAGCGCAGTGATCGTACGGCGGCACTCAACGGACCAGTCATATCGGGGCACCGTTGAACCGCGGCGGCCAGTGCCGAGCCGGGGCCACGTCATCGATGACCACCATCCCCCCAGACCTGAGCAGCGGGTGCGGATCGGCCGGTTGCCCACCGCCGGTCCTCACCGGCGGAGACGTTGACGGCGAGCGAGGCCGGCGTGGATGATCCCGCCGAGGCGCTGGTGCCGGGCGCGTGCCCGGCGCAGCTCTCGCCGCTGCGATCGTGCTCGGCGAGGTTTTGCGGGTCTTTGACCACGGTGTGGTGCCCGGGCTCTTCGGCAAGTCGTGTCGCCGCCTTTCGCCGGCAGAGCCACAAGGACGACGACCGTATCGATTGTCGTGGACGGGAGGCCGCTTGATATGACGTAAGGGGAGGGGTGGTCGCAACATGTCACACCTCGGCGACACGGCCGCGCGCCCTCTTCGGGTCGTCCAGGCGATGGCGCGCGAGGTGCGGCGGCTGGCCGAGCGGACACCGCCTCAGCGAGAACGCCATGTCGACTTCCTGCGCGCCATCGCGATCGTGGCGGTCGTCCTCGGCCACTGGCTGGCCGTCTATGTGACCCACGACAAGGCATTTCAGGGCGGAAGCATCCTGGATGTCGTCTCGTGGACGCGTTGGCTGACGTGGCTGTTCCAGGTCATGCCGCTGTTCTTCCTGGTAGGCGGCTTCGCGAACGCCGCGTCGTTCACCTCCCATCGAAGGCGGGGCGGCAACGCCACGGGCTGGGTGCTGGGCCGGACCGCTCGGCTGCTGCGCCCGACGACGATCTTGCTAGGCGGCCTGGCGGTGGCGGCGGCGGTGGCCAGGATCTTTGGTGCCGAGCCCGCCCTGATCGGCGTGGCGGTCTGGGTGGCCTCGATCCCGCTGTGGTTTCTGGTCGCCTACATCGCCGTGGTGGTGCTGACCCCTCCGATGCATGCCCTGCACCGGCGTACGGGGCTGGCCGTGCCGGTCGTCCTGGCCGCCTTGGTCGGCGGGGGCGACCTGGCCCGTCTGGTGCTGGCTGTTCCCTATGTGGGCGAGGCGAATTTCCTGCTGGCCTGGCTGGCGGTTCATCAACTCGGCTTCGCCTGGCAGGACGGGCGCCTGCCCTCGCGTCGGAGCGTGCCTGTCGCGATGGCGGCGGCCGGGCTGATCGCCCTTGTGCTTCTAACCGTGGTCGGCCCTTATCCGGTCAGCATGGTCGAGTTGGCGGGAGGGAAGGTGCAGAACACCTCCCCGCCCACGCTGGCCCTGCTGGCTCTGGCCCTCACCCAGGTGGGAATCGCCTTGTGGGCGCGTGATCGGGCGAACCGGTGGCTGCGAGGGCCGGGTCCGTGGACCGTCGTCGTCGCGGTCAACTCGGTGATCATGACGCTCTTCCTGTGGCACATGGCCGCTGTGGTGATCGGCGTCGGGGCGTTCTACGGCCCGAACGTGATGCCCGCCGCCGCGCCGGGGTCGGCCTTGTGGTTGCTGCTGCGCATTCCCTGGCTCGTCTTCCTGGCGCTGATCCTGGCGCTACTTGTCGTGGTGTTCGGGCCTTTCGAGCAACGTAGGGGGCCCCGGGCCGATCCTGTGGGCGCGGTGCGGGGCAAGGCAGCCGCCGCGTTGACGATCGCCGGGGTCGGCGCCGTGCTCGCCGGGCTTTTCGGCCTCACCCAGGCCGGCCCGAGGTACCACGGGCCGGTGGGCCTGCCCGTGGGGGTTCTGATCGCCTACTTCAGCGGCGTCGCGGTCCTGGGGTATGTCCGGTGGAGGCATTCGCGTCCCACGCACGAGGGCGACCGGGCCGACATCTCCTAGCGCCGCCGGGAGCACCAGGTCTGCTCGACGGCGTCGCCGCGCGGGGGCGCCAAGGGGTGTCCTGTCCGGGCGTCGGAGGCCCGGCTTGGGCCACGTAGGGGTGCACGGGCGTCTCTGCGGCGCCGTGCTCGAGGGGGAGGGCGCCCGTTCCACGATCCCGGCGACGAACTCCTGTCGTCGTCGCGGAGCGTGCCGTGAACGATTTGCCTCATCCAGGGGGTGGCTGCCGGTCCGACACATCTTTGCTGGCTGTTGCATGTCAGCTTGTTCGCGATTGCAAGCAGGGCGGATGAGGATGGGATATGGCACTACGCAGGGGCAGCTTGATCGGTGAGTACATTCGCCGGCGGCGACAGCAGACGAGGATGCCTCCGCGCCGGCTCGCCGTTCAGGCGGGCGTCTCCAACTCCTATCTGAGCCAGGTCGAGCGTGGCCTTCGTCAGCCGAGCGCCGCGATCCTCAACCAGAATCGCCCGGGAGATGTGCAGGCGGGCCTGCTGGAGGATCGCAGTCCCTACAGTGACGCGCTGGCCGCGATCAGGGGCGACAGCACCATCACCGGGCGGCAACGCCAGGTGCTGATCGATATCTACGAATCGTTTCCGAAGGGAGAAACCGGACCAAGATTCCGCGGACCGACTCGGCTCCTCCGATGAGCCGCGATCGCCTACGCGGCTCGTTCGCTGATGGCAATGCCGTACCGGATGTCGCAGAGGGAGCAAGCGCCTATGATGCTCGCCGACCAGGTCAAGATGATCGCTAAGTCCAAGCCGTTCTATGCGGCCGCGGGCGCCGGCGACTACGCCGCTGAGAACCTGCGTAAGCTGCGCAGGCGGCTGCAGAAGCAGCTGCGGGCCCGCCAGGGTGAGGTCCGCGAGACCGCCAAGGATCTGCCAGGGAAGGCGCGCGAGACCGTTGCCAAAACCCTGCCGGGGCAGGCCCGCGAGTACGCCGACACCACGACCGCCAAGGTCAACGAGTTCTACGACGATCTGGCCGCCCGCGGGCGCAAGATCGTCAGCAGTATGAGCCGCGAGGCCGCGAAGGAGCTTGAGGATGTCTCCAAGAGGGCCACGACGGCGACCGCTATAGAGAAGGATAAGGCGGCGGGCAAAAACCCCACGCCAAGCGGAAAGACCGCAACCAGGGCTTAACTCGCCACCATCCCGGCCCGTACCCGTTCTCCGGAGAGGGAGGCTTCTCCTGTCTCGCCCTCGCCCCTTAACGCGATCACGATCACGGGCATGAGCGCCCAGAGCAAGGGCCGCAGTCGGCCCCGGGCATCAGCCAGGCACTCGCGTGGACGCGAGGCTGGTCCGCGCCTGGTCGGCCAGGGCCCGGGTGACCGCCTGTTTGATCCACCAGGTCGCGTAGGCGGAGAACTTGTAACCCTTGGTGTAGTCGAATTTCTCCACCGCGCGTATCTACGTGCCGGACAAGGTGCCTCCCGTTCACATCTGGCGCCGCAGCTGATGTGGAACCGCGCTTGCCGGTCGGCTTGGGCGAGTCAGGGCTCCCGTCAAGGTGCGCGGCGTTCCACGTCATGACCCTGCAAGGGAGAAGTGGCCGGCCCGCATCGTGCCCCCACGTCGCTGTTAGTTCACCTGCTCGACCAGAAGCGTCGCCTCTTAGTGATTGACGCGGAGGTTAACTCAGTAAATATTGATTTAATGAACGCTGCTGGTTCTACCTTGAGGCTTTGCCCGGGTGGCTCGGGCAGTCCCAGACCGCCCTTGAGGTCTCGACCTGGGACATCGCGCGCAGCGTGCTGATCTTCCTGGGCATCCCGCTGGCCGCCGGCTACCTGTCACGCAGGCTCAGCGAGCGCGCCAAGGGCCGCGACTGGTACGAGGGCCGCTTTCTGCCGAAGATCGGCCCGCTCATCGAAGTGCCCGTACTCGTGGCGCTGGTCTACGTCAGTCTGTGGGGCCGCCGCCTGTTCGCCAACCCGCCAAAGGGGTCGATCCATGCCTGACAAGTCCAGTGTCCTTTTCGTCTGTGTCCACAACGCCGGACGCTCACAAATGGCCGCGGGTTGGCTCAGCCACCTGGCGGGGGACCGCATCGAGGTGCGCTCCGCAGGGTCCGAGCCCGCCGGACAGGTGAACCCGGTCGCCGTCGAGGCCATGGCCGAGGTCGGCATCGACATCACCGCCGCTCGCCCCAAGGTCCTTACCGTGGAGGCCGTGCGGACCTCGACCATGGTGATCACGATGGGCTGCGGGGACGTCTGCCCGATCTTCCCTGGCAAGCGTTATGAGGACTGGCCGGTGGAGGACCCCGCGGCCCAGGACCTCCAGGTCGTGCGGCGCATCCGCGACGAGCTCCGCGACCGCATCCTGAAATTGATCGCAGACCTGGGCTGACTCCACGACGGCTGCCGCGGTTGACGACCGCACCCGAGAGGGTCGCCACTCCCGGGTCCGGGGGCGGCGACCCTTCCCTGTCCGCTCAGGCATCGGCCTTGTGGGCTACGAAAGGACGCGATCCTCGTCCTCGGGGTGTTCGGCCGAGATGAGCGGGTGGTCGGGCGTTCCGACGTGGACGTCGGTCCAGCCGGCATCCTCCACCAGCGGTGTCAATGACCGCGAGTAAAGGGCGGCCGGTTCGCCTTCGAGGCGTCCGAAGGTAGCGCTTGGGCCGGCCAGGTGCCGGGGTCACGGATGTGCGGGTCGATCTGGAGGGCAAGGTCGCTCGCTTGCGCCATGCGACAGAACCGGCGCAGGTCAGGTTGCCCAATAGTTAGACGGATGTGAATATAGAGCTATGTCAAAGACGGGAGTGACACCGGAACCCGCAGGTGTCTCGCCATCCAAGGGTTGCTGCGCTCCGATCGAGTCCGTTCCACTGGATCCCGCTCACGCGGTCGACATGGCCAAGGTGTTCAAGGCCCTGGGTGATCCGGTCCGGCTGCGGCTGCTGTCTTTGATCGCGGCGCATCCTGACGGGGAGGTCTGCGTATGCGAACTGACTGATCTGTTCGACGTCGCGGCCCCCACCATCTCCTATCACTTGAAGCTACTGCGTGAGGCCGGCCTGGTGGATCATGACCGCCGGGGGACCTGGGTGTACTACCGGCCGATCCGTGAACGCCTTCGCCAGCTCTCCGCCCTGCTGGCCGCATCCGACCTGGCGGGAGCCGCCAGGTAGCCACGGTCGGGATATACGCTCAAGCTCTCTTGGCGGGCACGGTCAGTACTTCACTCAATCGCTCCAAAGCCGTGGGCACCACCCAGTGGAACACCCAGGTGCCCCGTCGCTCCCTCGCTCGCTCAACCAGCGTGCGTAGGCGAGCGTTGGAGCGTCATTGCAGGCGCCGTCCAGATACACCCGTGCGCACGCGTAGCCCGAGGCGCCGGCTGGGACGCTCTGGACCCCCGGAGCCGGTTGGGACGTCCTGGTCTCGCATTGAGCCGACGAGCCCGCCGGTCGTGCATGTCAGTGGCCGGGAAGCCTTACCGCATCGGACAGGCGCGCCACCCGGCCGGCGAGCTCTGGCGACGGGTACGCGGCCCGGGACGTCCCTGAGCGCGACGGCCGCGGGCGCCACCAGCACGCTCCGGCTGGCCGGCCACCCAGCGGGGCGCCCGGTCGTCAGGGGGTGAAGATCTCCCGGAACTTCACGATCTTGCCCTTGTACACGGTGATGAGCCCCGGGTGCCGACCGGCCTTCAGGCGCGAGATGGCCACCTTGCTGGAACAACGCTTGTCGCCCAAGCCCTGGCGGTCCACGGTCGTCTCCGTGTCCTTGCACCCGGTGGCACCGTAGTACGCGAGCTTCGCCGAGACGGGGGAGGCGTAGGCGGTGACGTCGCCCTCGGACGGCCCGGTGAACCATCCTTCCGTGTGGCCGCTCTTGTCCTTCACCCACTTGATCGGTGTGTACTCCGCCTTCCCGGCCTTGTAGTACGTGACCCAACCGCGCAGGATGCCGTCGTGCCGCGTGCTGATCCGCTTGGTGAAGTCGTGGTGCGGGTCGGTCTGGAAGGACGTACCGAATATCTTGGGCTGCTTGAACTTCGGGATGGTGGTGGCGCCGGCGGCGACCGCTCCGGCGACAAGCGTCGCGGCGACCGTGGCGGCGACCGTCGTGGTCCGGAAGAGGATGCTGAGAGACGCGGAGGGCTTCGCATAGGGCTTCATGGGAGGTGAGAGTGTCAGAGTCGGCATTTGGTTCGCGCATCCAATGTGATCTTTCGCAATCCGCGTACGGGAGGCGAGCGTAGACCTCCGCGAGCGGTGGAGGAAACGGGCACCGTAGGACGATGTGATCATCGCCTGGCCTCACGCACCGGATCCACCATCCGCCGACAGAACTCCGGCGGGTAGTTGTCCGGCACAGGTGAACTCCTTCCAGGAACCAGGGTTCCGCCGAGGTCGGGTGTCCACCAAACCGGGGCAAGTCCACCAGGACCGGCGTCCGGCATGCCCGGTCGGTGCGCCGCCGCCGCAGGCTGCCCTCGGCCTGCTCAGGGATGTGCCGGGCCGACAGGCCGGCGTCACCGGGGCCTGCGCCCACCCGGTTGCCGGCCTTCGTGGTCACCAGGACCCTCTCCCGCACCCGCCTGGCGGCCAGCCACTCCTCCGACCGGCCACCGCCGTAGGAGTTGGCGGTGTCGAACATGGTGATGCCCGCGCCGAGCGCGTGGTCGAGCGTCGCGTGAACCGTTGGTTCGTCGTCGCCCTGCCCTAACAAGGAATCACACTCTGACAGGCCGTTGTCACTATGTAAAGAGTGATTGTTTGGGAACATCGTTCTAATCTTGATCAAAATCTGTTCCGGCGTTCCAGGGTGTTGCGCCGCATTCTTGTGCCGTGGCAGACCCCTGCCGTGAGAGATGCCCCCCAAACAAAGGCAGAGCCCCCCATGGTCAAGCGATCCCTCGCAATCGTCGCCCTCTCCCTGGCCGCATTACTCGGATTAACGCTACCCGCATACGCGGTGACGCAGGAGCAAAAGCTCGCCACACTTTCCGGTTTCACGCAGCCGACGACGGTCAGCGCATCCAACTGGCTCGCTGCCTGGCAGAACCAGTCCGCCTGGGCGGACTACGGCTTCGACTGGTCGACCGACCTGTGCTCGAGCAGCCCTGACCAGCCGCTTGGCTTCGACTTCAGAATGCCGTGCCGGCGTCACGACTTCGGCTACCGCAACTACAAGGCGGTGAGCCAGTTCCCGGCTAACAAGGCGCGCATCGACGACTCGTTCTATTTCGACATGCGGCAGGTCTGCGCGGGATATTCCAGCGCCGCCAAAGCCACCTGCAACAGCCTCGCCTGGACCTACTACCAGGCGGTCAAGCAGTTCGGCGCGCTCAACGTCACCCAGACGCAGATCGAACGGATCCGCCAGGACGCCGAACAAGCCACTCAGAACGCCGGAGCCTGACCGATCTCGCTCCAACTTACGGTAACCGGGCGCCGGGCAGCCGCACAGTGGCCGCTCGGCGCCCCGCCCGGCCGGCATTGATCAGTGCCTGGTCCTGGGGACACCTCAAGGTCCGCCAGGGCGCCGGAGCGCACAGACCAACGGCTACGCCATCGTCGCGCACGCCCCTCCATCGGGTCAGTGTGCCAGCAACTCGCTCACCGTGACCGCGTGCAGGCCGCGCCGGTGCAGGCCCTCCAGGATGCGCGGCAGCGCGGTCAGGGTGCCGGGATGGCCAAGATGCAGGCTCACGATCGACCCCGGCCGTGCGGCGCGCAGGACGTTGCCGCTGATCGCCGCGGCGCCGGGATCGGTGTAGTCGAGGGAGTCGACGTCGTACGACAGGCAGGTCCGGTAGCCCGCCCGTGCCGCGAGGTCGCGGACGACGGGAGTCGCGTGCCGGCTGGCGGACTGCCGGAACCAGGACCCGATGGACCCCGTCAGCCGGTGCAGCCGGTCCGCGCACTCCTCGATCTCCCTGCGGGCCTGGCCGGTGCTCATCGAGGAGATGTCCAGGTGGTGCATCGTGTGGTTTCCCAGGTCGTGGCCGGCGCCGGTGATCCGGTCCGCGATCGCTCTGTCCAGCCAGGTGCCGACGGCCAGGATCGTCGCGTGCGCTCGCTCCCGCTCGATCACCGCAAGGATCTTCTCGGCGAGCGCCGGTGACCCCTCGCCGTGGAAGGTCAGCGCCACCAGCGGGCGGTTCCGCGGCCCGTGCACGACTTCCCCTGGCAGGTGCACCGGCGCAGGTGTCGCCGCCGGTGTCGATGTCGATGTCGCCGCGAGCGTCGCCGCCGTGGGCGTGGCGGAGTCCTTCGCGGCTCCCCGGGCCCCCGGCGGCTCGGGAGAGCAGGCGGCGGCCGTCAGCGTCGCCGCGGCGGCCAGGAAGCGACGTCGTCCGATCATCGGAACACCCCCGTGTGTCCCAGCGAGCACCATCCCGGCTGGGGATAGACGCACAGGCCGTACGGCCCGGCGCCCACCTTGATCTTGTGGAGCAACCGCATCGGGCCAGCGTAGGGAGGCCATGATGAGCGGCCGGACAAGGCCGGGTTAGCGAGGCGATGACCTGGCTTTCACTGCTATCCGCCCCGAGGACGCGACCGTGGCCATCAGGGAGGACGACGGCCGGCTCCGGACCAGACACTCCAGTCCCACCTTCGCGAATCAGAGAGCGGCGGCGTTCGCTACGAAAGCTCCGACAGGTGGATACCCCCTTTCCCGCATGAGCGCACGTGCGCATGAATGTCGTCCACGCCGACGGTCTCCCACCAACAGCGGCCAGCGGTGCGCTGCGGCACTTTCGACTTCGAGCAGGGCCACAAGCGTTCCGTGCACTACGTGGACGTCCTGTTTTGGGTCTTGTACGGCATTGAAGGCGAGGCTACGATCGCGAGAACTCTTAGGAAACTTTCCTATAAGAACTCCCCTGAGGACGAGGCCCTCATGCGCCCAGCGAACCCCGTCGTCCCCTCCTCATCCTCTTGCCCGCCGCGACCGCCATGGCACCCGAGGCCGCCAGGACGGCATTCCGACCGCGACCCTCGTCAAGGCCTCCGGGTGGAGTCGGCGTTCCAGGGGAGCCGAACCTTCCGCCCGCCGTCGATGCCCGGTGACCCCTGCCATCCGGGCGCTAGAAGGGCTTAACCCATGAAACGGACCCCCCGCCTGCTCGCGCTGGCAGCTTCGTTGTTGCTTGCGGTCCTAGGCGTCCTCGTCACGCAGACGTCGGCTCAGGCCGCCAACCTCCTCGCGAATCCGGGCTTCGAGACCGGATCCCTCTCGCCCTGGTCCTGCACCGGTGGGCTGGGTTCGGCGGTCAGTTCCCCGGTCCGCACCGGCACGAAAGCACTCGCCGGCGCGGCGAGCGTCTCCGACAACGCCCAGTGCACCCAGTCGGTGAGCGTCAAGCCGAGCACCGCTTACACGTTGACCGCCTGGGTGCGCGGTAATTACGTCTACCTCGGGGTGAACGGCGGGGGGTCCACCTGGACCTCGTCGGCGACGTACACGCAGCTCTCGGTCGCCTTCACCACCGCGGCCGGTCAGACCACCGCCGTGGTCTACCTGCACGGGTGGTACGGGCAGGGCACCTACTATGCCGATGACGTCAGCTTCGACGGGCCCGGAGCCCCCCCGTCGAGCACCCCCACCCCGACGCCCACGCCGACACCCACGCCCACGCCCACCCCGACTCCGACTCCGACGCCCACTCCTACACCGACGGGTGGCACGTGCGCGGTGAAGTCCAGGCCGACGGGCAAGGTCCTCCAGGGGTACTGGGAGAACTGGGACGGCGCGTCGAATGGTGTGCACCCGCCGCTCGGCTGGATTCCGATCACCGACTCCCGCATCAAGGCCCACGGCTACAACGTGATCAACGCGGCGTTCCCGGTCATCCGCTCCGACGGAACCGTCCTGTGGGAAGACGGCATGGACTCCACCGTCAAGGTCGCCACCCCGGCCGAAATGTGCCAGGCCAAGGCTGCCGGTCTGACGATCCTGATGTCCATCGGCGGAGCGACCGCCGGCATCGACCTCAGCTCCAGCACCGTCGCCGACCGCTTCGTCGCCACGGTCGTGCCGATCCTCAAGCGGTACAACTTCGATGGGATCGACATCGACATCGAGACCGGCCTCAGCGGCAGCGGCAACATCAGCCAGCTGTCCGCGTCCCAGGCCAATCTCATCCGCATCATCGACGGCGTGCTCGCCCAGATGCCGTCCAACTTCGGCCTGACCATGGCACCCGAGACGGCGTATGTCACCGGGGGCAGCGTCACCTACGGCTCGATCTGGGGAGCGTACCTGCCGATCATCAAGAAGTACGCCGACAACGGCCGCCTCTGGTGGCTGAACATGCAGTACTACAACGGAAGCATGTACGGCTGCTCCGGTGACTCCTATTCCGCGGGCACGGTTCAGGGGTTCACCGCCCAGACCACCTGCTTGAACAACGGCCTGGTCATTCAGGGTACGACGATCAGGGTCCCCTATGACAAGCAGGTCCCCGGTCTGCCCGCCCAGAGCGGAGCCGGAGGCGGCTACATGGCGCCCTCTCTGGTGTCCCAGAGCTGGAACAGCTTCAGCGGCAACCTCAAGGGTCTGATGACCTGGTCCATCAACTGGGATGGGTCGAAGGGCTGGACCTTCGGCGACAACGTGAAGGCACTGCAAGGCCGCTAGCGGCCACGTCAGAGTAGTTCCCCGGACGGGAGGGGGCGCCCACCAGGTGGGCGCCCCCGATCGCCGGCGGGTGCGGTCCGTCACGGGCACGCCACGTCTAGGAGCTGGGCGCGGCCTCCCAGGTGGACATCGACACATACGCCGACGCCCTACTCCCGGACCTGCTGGAATTCGCGGGCCGGCCTCGCACCGCGGCCGAGGTCGAGGGATTCGGCCCCGCATCGGTCGCGGACGTGGCGCAGTTCGCCCTGGTCCAGCGTTCCAGGGCCCGGGACGGCCTGGCCCGTTTTGCGGTGCGTATGACGAACCCGGAGGACTCACCGCGAGCTGGGTGCACCCGGAGCCCGGCGACACCAACGGCATCTCCTGGTGCCGGGCCATCGGCTGGTACGGCATGGCCGTGAGCGATGTGCTGGAGATCCTCCCGGCGTCCCACCCGCAGCGGGCCACGCTGATCGGCATCGTGCGCGACCTGGTCGCCGCGTTCGCCCGCTACCAGGACCCGGCCACCGGGCGCTGGTTCCAGGTCGTCGACAAGGGGAGCGACTCCGGCAACTGGACCGAGACCTCGTGCTCGGCCATGTACACGTTTACGATCTCGCGGGCGGTCGAGCGCGGCTACGTGGACACGAGTTACAAGGCGAACGCCACCCGCGGCTTTGATGCGAACGGGCACATGACAGCACCGCACCAGGACCTGTACGGACTTCGGATCTTCAAACGGGTTGGGCCCTCGAATGGCGCGGCCACATCACCGTGCGCGCCCTCGGCCTGCTGCGACGCAACGCCAGGATCTGATCACCGCACGTCCGGCGGTGCGGGCGCACCGCCGGACCGGTGGGGCTGGTTACTGGACGAGGAAGCGCTGTGCGGCGCTGCCGTTGCAGTCGTAGATCGTCAGGCGGGTGCCGTTCGCGGTGTTGCCGCCGGGGGCGTCGACGCACCGGCCGGACTGCGGGTTCTGGATCGACCCGTTGGACAGTTGCACCCAGTTCTGCGCGCCGCTGGTGTTGCAGTCGTAGAGCTGCAGCGCGGTGCCGTTCGCGGTGCCGCCGGACTGCACGTCCAGGCAGCGGCCGAGGGTGCGCAGCGTCTGCCCGTTCCAGGTCCAGAACTGGTCCTTGGCCGAGGACTGGCAGTCCCACAGCTGGACCGCGGTGTTGTTGACGCCGGTGTCGTCGCCCGCGACGTCGACGCACTTGCCGCCGGGGCCGGCGATGTTGGCTCCGCCGGGGAACGACCAGCGTTGCGCGGAGCCGCCGTTGCAGTCCCAGATCTGCAACCGTGTGCCGTTGCCGGTGGCGCCGCCGGGGGAGTCGAGGCACCGGCCGGAGCCGGCGTTCTTGATGGACCCGTCGGACTGCAGCAGCCACTGCTGGTTCCCCGCGCCGAAGCAGTCCCAGATCTGGACCTTCGCCCCGTTCCCGGTGGCGCTGTCCACGACGTCGAGGCACTTGCCGCCGTTGAACGTGCGCAGGGTGTTCCCGACCATCGTGTAGCGCTGGTCGACGGCGTTGGCCTGGCAGTCCCACAGCTGGACCGGCGCGCCGTTGCCGCCGGTGTCGTCGCCCGCGACGTCGACGCACTTGCCTCCCGGACCCGTGATCGGCTGGCCGCCGACCGGGCCGGGGCCACCGCCGCCTCCCGTGCCGAAGCTGCCGATCGTCATCCCGGCCGACGACGGGTTCGGCTGGTCGATCACGGGAGCGAAACCGCCCACGTCGTCGTACGAGAAGCCGTACGCCAGGCCGTTCAGCGAGTAGTCGTGGATCGTCTTGCTGAAGAGGTTCGACGCGGACTGCCCGTAGAACCTCGCCGGGTCCGTCGTCGGCTGGGTGTCGAACATGACCCGGCCCGCCGTCGACAGCGTCGCCCGGTTCAGCGCCGCGCACACGCGCGCGCCGACCGCGAGGATCGCCGTCTGGTCCGGCTGGCCCTGCGGTTGCGTGCCACCGGCGCACGCGAAGACGTCACTGGTCGCCGGCCGGGTGAGCGTGCCGATGACATTGCCTGACGCGCCCCTGAAGGTCCAGTTCGCGCCGCTGGTCGTGCCGGTGAAGTTGCCCAGCGACGTCTGCACGGTCAACGTGTGCGTCGCGTAGTACGACCACACGGCGTTCACGTAGGAGTCGAGGTACGTCCCGGGGAACGCCCCCTTCGCGATGGCGTGCACGGGCGCGAGCACGCGCAGCGGGAGGCCGTCGGAGGCGCGCGTCGTGGTCAGGCCCGACCACGGTGACCCCAGCCCGCTGAACCCGTTCAGGATGCCGGTGCGGTTTCCGGCGATGCCCTGTGTCTGGGTGTTGCCGGAGGTGTCGGTGACGCTGACGGTCAGCGGGATGCTGAACATGTCGACCGTCGTGGAGTTGATGAAGATGCCCGTTCCGCCGCTGCTCGCCCGCGCGAACTCCGTCCAGTCGTAGAGCACGTTGGCGTTCGCGTCACTCGCGACCCAGGGCGCGGGCTCGACGAGCCCGTTCGTCGTGAGGAAGAACTGCAGCTTCGCCCCCATCGAAAGGTAGACGCGGCCGCCCGACAAGCTTGGCGGCAACAAGATGGTCGTCCTCGCGCCGTTGCCCGGCCCGGGGATCGAGACGTCCGGCGCCGGGACAGGCCCGTTGGGGGTCGACGGGGGGAAGCTGTACGCGCGCCACGTTCCCGAGGCGTCCACGTAGCCCTGCTGGCCGGCCGAGTTGCGCGCGATGACGTAGATGTACGTCGCGTCGCCGCGGCCGGAGTTATTCGTGACGGTGAACGGCAACTGCGATACGGCGGCGCTCGCCGCCTGCTGACCGGCGGCGAAGACGACCGCCTGGGCCAGTAGGACGGCGGCGACCAGACCTCGTCGCCACCGCTTGGACAACACGTGCATACCGGACTCCTCTGGGGGGACCACGCCGGACCGGCGTCCTCGCCGTTCGACGTGATGGGACTGCGTGGAGCGTGGTCAGGACGGGGCGGTGCCTGCGCACCGCCCCGGTCATCGGAGGGACGGAAGGATGCGGATCAGCCGCGGCGCCACTTCTGGTTGGCCCCGCCGGTGCACTCCCACTGGATCAGGCGGGCGCCGTCGTTGGCGTTCCAGGCGTCGATGTCGACGCACTTGTTGGACTGGGGATTGACCAGGTCCCCTGCGCCGGACAGGACGAACTGCTGCGCGGGGTTGCCGCTGCAGGTCGCGATCTGGATCACGGCGCCGTTGTCCCGCGATCCCCAGGCCACGTCCATGCACTTGTTGTTCTGCGTGCGGAGTGTGCCCCCGGTGAACGTCCATCGCTGTGCGTTGGTGTTGTTGCAGGTGTACATCTGCAGCGGCACTCCGTCGCCGAAGTTGGAGCCGGGGACGTCGATGCACTTGTTGTTGTAGTTGCTCACCAGCGCGCTGGTGTCACCGCCGGTGGTGGTCAGGCTCAGGCCGTACGCGCCGAGGATCTCGTTGACCGGCTGGTAGAAGGTGTTGCCGCCGCTTGAGCAGTTGCCCGAGGCGCCGGAGGTGACGCCCTGGGCCTGGTCGCCGGACATCCAGGCGCCGCCCGAGTCGCCGCCTTCGGCACAGGCGGTGGTCTGGGTCAGCCCGTAGACCAGCGACCCGGAGTAGTTCACGGTCACGTCCTTGGCCTGGATGACACCGCAGCGCCAGCCGGTGGTGCGCCCGGACCGGCAGATGGAGGCGCCGGTGGGGGCCTCCTGCGAACCGGCCACGGAGACGACGCCGCCGCCGTAGTTGTTGACCCAGGGGCGCGGCGTCCAGTCGCCGTTGGTACGCACCCAGGCGTAGTCGTTGCCGGGGAAGGACGAATCGACGAAGGTGCCCTGGTTGACGTTGTTGTACCCGAGGGTGGGGTTCCCGGCGCGCCCGCAGTGCCCGGCGGTGACGAAGCCGCCGTTGTTGACCGAGAACCCGACCGAGCACAGGGTGTTGCCGTTGATGACGTACTGGTCGCCGCCCCGGATGTCGTACACCGGGTGGGGGGCCTGGCCGACGGAGATCCGCACCGCCGCGGCGTCCACGGACCCGGCCCGCACGAGCCGTTCGGCGGCGGCGGTGTCGGCCGCCGACACCACGACGGTGTTGGCGGCCGGGTCGACGTACCAGCCGTAGACGTCCTTGCCGGCCGCGTCGGCGGCGCGGTCGAGTGTCGCCTTCGTGGCGGTCAGTTGCTTCTCGCTGTGCCGCACCTCTACGGGCAGTGCGCCGGCCGCTTTGACGAGGTCGGCGTCGCGGGCGTCCAGTACGCCGACTTTCAGCCGCTGCTGGGCGGGGTCGTACCAGGCGCCGGCGAACCGGCCGCCCAGGCGCGCGCGCAGCCCGCGTTCGACGACCGCCGCCGCGGCCTCGTGGGTCTGGCGGACGCGCGCTTCGGGGGCGGTCAGATGCAGGTCGCGTTGCAGCGCCTGCTGCATGGTCTCGGCGGGGGTGGCGGCCGGGCGGGGATCGGGCGACGGGGTGGCCTGAGCGGCCGAGGAAGGGAAGACGAGCGCAACGGCGAACACCGCCGCGCCGGTCAGCACGGTGAGTCTCACGGCAATCTTTCGAGGGGGGGTGGATGAGACGTGAGAGCGCTCTCAGAAAAGAACCTTTACAGTTTACTCACCGTTAGTCAAGCCCTAACAAAATTGTGTGGACCCCACCGGACGAAGTGCCGGCTCCGCTGTCTCCTCCACGAAAGGCAGGCAGGATGCCATGAAGGGGGAGAACGGGTCCGCGTCGTCGAGAGCGGGTTCGCGGCGCTGTCCGGGTCCGAGGAGCTGCGCCGCCAGGCGGTGCAGGCATGCGCATCGCACGCTCCGTCGGTGAGCGGCCAACCGTGGCGGCTCAGCCAGCGGGAAGGACGGGCGCGGTCGATCCCCGTACGACCAGCTCGGTGGCCAGCTCGACGTGATGTGAGTCGATCTTCTCCCCGTCGGCCAGGCGCAGCGCCGTGCGCAGGGCGGCCCTGCCCATCTCCCGCAGCGGCTGGCGGACGGTGGTCAGCGGCGGCGAGACCATCGTGGCGATCTGGGTGTCGTCGAAGCCCACGATGCTGAGGTCCTCGGGTACGCGCAGACCACGGGACCGGGCGGCCTCCATCACCCCGAACGCGGTCTCGTCGCTGCCGGCGAAGACCGCGGTCGGAGCCTGTGGCAGGTCGAGCACGACCGCGCCGAACTCGAGGCCGTCCTGGTAGAGGAAGTGCCCCGACTGCACGTAGCCGGGCAGCACGGGGGCCCCTTCGGCCTCCATGGCGGCGCGGTATCCGTGCAGCCGCGCCTGACTGCAGGCCGCGGTCGCCGGGCCGCCGATGTAGGCGACGCGCCGGTGCCCGAGGCGGAGCAGGTGCTGGGTCGCGGTGAAGCCGCCGGCGAAGTTGGTCGACCCGACGCTGGTCACGCTGGTGCGCGGCAGGTTCAGCGGATCGATCACGACCAGCGGCAGGCGGGCGCGTGACAGGACGCCGAGCTGCCCGGAGGTCAGCTCGCTGGTCACCGCGATCAGCGCCCGGCGCCCGGCGGAGACCAGGTCGAGGACCCGCGCGGAGGTGTGCTCCGCGCCGGGCCTGATGCTGACCACGACCGCGACGCCGGCCTCGGCCCCCGCCTCGACCGCACCCTGGATGATCTCGGTGGAGTAGGCGTTGAGATCGGCGTCGAACTGCACTTCGATCGTGGCAGGCCTCGCCCCCGCGGCATGGCGCGGCGACGGGGCCACGTACTGGTGCTGCCGCAGCAGCGACTGCACCAGCGAGCGCGTGGCCGGCGCGACGTCGCTGCGGCCGTTGAGCACCTTGGACACGGTCGCCACGGACACGCCGGCCGAGGCCGCGACGACGGCCAGCGTGGCACGCCTAGGACTGGTCGGCATCTCTTCCTCCCTGCCGCCCGGCGGCCGTTCCCCGCGCCGGGCCGACCTCCACCGGAGTGACGAGCCGCCTGCCGGGGCCGACGACCCGCAGCGGTCCGGTCAGCCGCACGCCGCCACGGCACGGCAGGTCGGTCGCCGACGTGCCGACGAACACCTCGATGTCCCCGGGCTCGACGACGCGCCGCAGGTCGCGCCCGGTGAACGCGGTGCGGTCGGCGTGCACCTGGAAGCGCACCTCGGTGCTCTCTCCGGGCTCCAGGCTGACCCTCGCGAAGCCGGTCAGCTGCTTCACCGGCCGGGTGACCTGGGCGAGGACGTCGTGCAGATAGAGCTGGACGACCTCGTCGCCCGCTCGGGAGCCGGTGTTGCCGACGCGGACCGACACGCTGAACTCGCCGTCGGTCGGGATTTCAGCGTCGCTGATGCGCAGGTCGCCGACCTCGAAGGTGGAGTAGGAGCCGCCGTGCCCGAAGGGGAACAGCGGGGTGGGGTCGAGGTTGCTGATGCCCTGGCTGTCGGCCCCCAGGGGCGGCTGCAGGTATGTGCCCGGCTGCCCGCCCGGCAGGCGGGGGATCTGCACGGGAAGCTTGCCACCAGGCTGGACGCGACCGGAGAGTATACCGGCGATGGCCGCCCCACCCTCCTCGCCGGGCATGAAGGCCTGGACGAGCGCGGCGGCGCGGTCGTGCACCTCGCCCAGAGCGTACGGGCGGCCGGAGACCACGACCACGACGACCGGCGTGCCCGTGCCGGCGAGGGCGTCAAGCAGGTCGGCCTGGACGCCGGGCAGCCGGAGGTCCTCGGCGTCGCAGCCCTCGCCCGAGGTCCCCTGCCCGAACAGGCCGGCGAGGTCGCCGACGACGGCGACGCACAGGTCCGCCTCGCGGGCCGCCGCCGTCGCGGCGGCGAAGCCCGAGCGGTCCTCGCCCTGCACGTCGCAGCCCCGTTCGTGGACGATCTCGGCGTCGGGCAGCTCGGCGCGCAGGGCGTGGAGGAGGCTGGGCGCGTCGACGCCGAGCCCGAGCCCGGGGTGGCGGGGCAGGACGTGGTTGGGGAAGGCGTAGCACCCCATGAACGTACGCGGGTCGTCCGCGCAGGGTCCGACGACGGCGACGCGGGACAGCTCCTGCCGCCCCTCTCCCAGCAGCGGCAGCGCGGTGCCCGCGTCGAGCAGAACGACGGACCTTTCGGCCATCTCGCGGGCCAGCGCGCGATTGGACGGGGAGTCCAGATCCGCGGCGCCGGCCGCGGACACCGAGCCCTCGGGCGTCCAGTCCTGGTCGAGCAGCCCGAGCTCCGCCTTCTGGCTGAGCAGGCGGCGCGCCGCCCGGTCGATCAGGGCCTCGGGCAGCTCGCCTCGGCGCACCCGCTCGACCAGGTGCTGCCCGAAGCCGAGGGTGTCGGGGAGCTCGACGTCGACGCCCGCGGCGAGCGCCTGGACACCGGCCTCGCCGGTGTCGGCGGCGACCCGGTGCATGGTGGCCAGGAACGGAACGGCCCAGTAGTCCGAGACGACGGTCCCGGTGAAGCCCCATTCCTCGCGCAGCAGGTCGGTCAGCAGCCAGGAGTCGGCCACGGCGGGTACGCCGTCCACGTCGGCGTAGGAGTTCATCACCGAGCGGGCGCCGCCGAGGACGATGGCCGCCTCGAAGGGGGGCAGGATCATGTCCATCAGCTCGCGGCGGCCCATGGGTACGGGGCCGTGGTTGCGTGCCGCCCGCGAGGCGGAGTATCCGGCGAAGTGCTTGAGGGTGGCGATCACGCCGGCGCTCTCCAGGCCGCGGACGTAGGCGGTGCCGAGCATGGAGACGAGGTACGGGTCCTCGCCCATCGTCTCCTCGACCCGGCCCCAGCGGTAGTCGCGCACGACGTCGAGCACGGGTGAAAGACCCTGGTGCGCGCCCACGGCCCGCATGTCCCGGCCGATGGCGGCGGCCATCCGTTCCACCAGTTCGGGGTCGAACGTGGCTGCCCAGGCGATGGCCGCGGGGTAGACGGTCGCGCCGTAGGTCGTGAAACCGGTGAGGCACTCCTCGTGGACGAGCGCCGGGACGCCGAGCCTGGAACGCTCGACGACCACGCGCTGTTGTCGTACCACCTCGGCGGCGCCCTCCGCCGCGGTCACCGGCCCGCTGCCGAACACGCGGGTCAGATGGCCGAGCCCGTGGCGGGCCGCCTCCTCAAGGGGGATCGTGCCGGAGGCCGCGAACACGTCCTGCATCGGCGCGACGTTCAGCGTCCCGGTGCCGTCGGGGTCGGGGTCGGGGTCGGGGGTGGGAGCCTCATCGGCCGCCATGTCGTTGCCGGCCCACCGGCTGCCGAGCTGGGCGACCTTCTCTTCCAGGGTCATCTCCTCAAGGAGGGCGCCGACGCGGTCCGCCATGGGGAGCGCGGGGTCCTGCCAGGGGCGGAGCGCCCGGTTCGCCGCAGGGGTGCGATCTAGAGCCGTCATCTGCTGCTCTCCTTAGAGGGTATTTCTGCCGCAATTTTTTCGAAATGTTTCGACGTCTTTGAGCGATCCGCACGCCGCCTGCCTCGGATATCAGATGGCCAGCTGAGCGCCCGCGCGAGATTACTACACCCGCTTCCTCCTGCCGAGAGCAGGCCGTGCCCCGAGGGGTCTTGACACGCCAATCACCGAAATCTAGATTGACGGGCCGTGCGGTTATGTCGCAAATGTTTCGACGAGTTCACTCGAAGGGGAGTGGATGAGCGGACATCGGGGTGCCGATCCACGACCGCCGGCCAACGCGTCCGATGAACAACGAGCCGCGGCCAGCCCTCGGCGCTCGAGTACGGAGATCAGCGTGGAACCCAGGACAACGTCTCGCCGCACCTTCCTCAGCCTCTCCATGGGCTTGCCTCTCGGAGCAGCGTTAGCCGCCTGCGGCACCTCGGGCCCGGCAAGCCCCGGTGGTGGCAGCAGCAGTGGTGGAGGCGGCGGCGGTGGCAAGGCCAGCTATTGGTACATCACCGGACAGCCGGGGGAAGGCGTCCGCACCTCCACCGTGGAGCGGTTCAACAAGGCCAATCCCAGTACCCAGATCGCGGCGACGACCTTCCAGAACGACGCCTACAAGACCAAGATCAAGACAGCGATCGGCGCGGGCCAGGCTCCCACCGTCATCTGGGGCTGGGGCGGCGGTACGCTGCGCAGCTACGTGCAGGCCGGCCAGGTCGAGGACCTCACCTCGTGGTTCTCGGAGAACGCCGCGGTCAAGGACCGGCTGTTCCCCTCCTCGTTCGGCGCCGCGACGATCGACGGCAAGATCTACGCGATGCCGTGCGAGACGGTGCAGCCGATCGTCCTGTTCTACAACAAGAAGCTCTTCGAGCGGGTCGGCGCGCAACCGCCGCAGAGCTGGGGCGACATCATGGACCTGGTGCCCAAGTTCAACGCCAAGGGCATCGCGCCGTTCTCGCTCGGCGGCCAGTCACGCTGGACGAACATGATGTGGCTGGAGTTCCTCTTCGACCGCATCGGCGGCTCGGAGGTGTTCCAGGCCGTCTTCGACGCGGAGAAGGACGCCTGGTCCAACCCGGCCGCCATCGAGGGCCTGACCAAGATGCAGGAGCTGATCAAGGCGAACGGCTTCATCAAGGGCTTCTCCTCGATCACGGCGGACTCCAACGCCGACCAGGCGCTGCTGTACACAGGCAAGGCCGCGATGATGCTGCACGGCAGCTGGACGTACGGCAGCATGTCCACCGACGGCGGCGACTTCGTCTCCGGCGGCCACCTCGGCTACATGAACTTCCCGCCCGTCGACGGCGGCAAGGGCGACCCCAGCGACACCGTCGGCAACCCCGGCCAGTACCTGTCGATCTCCTCCAAGGCGACCGCCGAGGAGAAGGAGATCGCCAAGAAGTACTTCTCCACAGCGATCCTCGACGACGAGGAGATCAAGCAGTGGATCGGCACCGGCGGCGTGCCGATCGTCAAGGGGTCCGACGCCCTGCTGACCTCCTCCAAGGACGCCGATTACCTCAAGTTCGTCTACAGCGTCGCGAGCGGGGCCAAGACGTTCGCCCAGTCCTGGGACCAGGCCCTCAGCCCCACCGCGGCCGAGACGCTGCTGGACAACATCTCCAAGCTGTTCCAGCTGTCGGTCTCGCCTCAGCAGTTCGCCACGAACATGAACGCGGTCATCGGCAAGTGACCATGCCCCCGACCTCCGCCACGCGGGGGAGGCCGCCGACCGGCACGGGAGCCGGCCGCAGCGGTCCCGTCGCGTGGCTGGCCGTGCCGGCGCTGGTGTTCTTCGTCGGGTTCGGCGTGATCCCGCTGATCGGGGTCCTCGTGCTCAGCTTCACCACCTGGGACGGGATCGGCGACATCCACGCCTCGGGCCTGACGAGCTGGAAGGCCGTGCTCGCCGATCCCGGCCTGCCGCACGCGCTGTGGGTGACGTTCCTGGTGATGGCCATATCGTGGGCGGTGCAGACGCCGGCGAGCATCCTGCTCGGGGTGTTCCTCGCCGGCGCCCAGCGCTACCGCGCGGTGCTGTCGGTGGTGTACTTCGTGCCGCTGCTGCTCAGCTCGGCGGCCATCGCCATCACCTACAAGGCGCTGCTCGACCCGAACTTCGGGCTCGGCGCCGGGCTCGGCGTCGACCTGCTCAGCCAGGACTGGCTCGGCGAGCCCCGCCTCGCCTTCAGCGTCGTGATCTTCGTGGTGTCCTGGCAGTTCATCCCGTTCCACTCGCTCATCTACCAGGGCGGCGTGCGGCAGATCCCGCGCTCGATGTACGAGGCCGCCGAGATGGACGGCGCGGGGCGTGTCCGCAAGTTCTTCAGCATCACCCTGCCGCAGCTCAAGTACACCATCATCACCTCCTCGACCCTGATGGTCGTCGGATCGCTGACCTTCTTCGACCTGATCTTCGTGCTGACCGCGGGCGGCCCGGCGGACGCCACCCGGGTCCTCGCCCTGGACATGTACAAGAGGGGGTTCCAGGCCAACCTCATGGGCCCGGCCAGCGTGATCGCCGTCATCCTCGTCCTCGTGGGCTTGGCCCTCGCGCTGCTGCTTCGCCGGGTCGGCGGCAACGACGGCTCCGCCAGCCAGCTGGAAGGGGCCTGACATGAGCACGACACTGACGAAGCGCCCCGAGCGGGCGGCCACCAGGCAGCCCGCTCAGCGCGACGGCACGGTGGCCGGCCGCCGTAACTGGCTCGGTGGCGCGGCCGGCTGGCTCTGGCTGGCGGTCGTGGTCGTCCCTATCTACTGGATCATCATCACCAGCTTCAAGGCGCAGAGCAGCTACTACGCGACCAACCCACTGGCGCCACCGGCCGAGCCGACCCTGCAGAACTACCGGCTGGTCATCGAGTCGGACTTCGTCCAGTACTTCCTCAACAGCATCATCGTCGCCGTCGGCGCGGTGGTGCCCGCGGTGGCGGTCTCCTTCATGGCAGCCTTCGCGATCGTGCGCGGCGGCTCCGGCAGGTTCCTGCGCTGGACCAACTCGCTCTTCCTCATGGGCCTGGCCATCCCGCTCCAGGCGACGATCATCCCGATCTACCTGATCATCATCCGGCTGCGCCTGTACGACACGCTGCTGGCGCTGATCCTGCCGTCGATCGCCTTCGCCATCCCGCTGTCGGTGCTGATCCTTTCCAACTTCATCAGGGACGTGCCCAAGGAGCTGTTCGAGTCCATGCGGCTCGATGGCGCCGGCGAGCCGATGATGCTCTGGCGCCTGGCCTTCCCGCTGACCAGGCCGGCCGTGGTGACGGTGACGGTCTACAACGCGCTGACGATCTGGAACGGCTTCCTGCTGCCACTGATCCTCACCCAGGACCCGACCAAGCGGACCCTGCCGCTGGCGTTGTGGACCTTCCAGGGGCAGTACAGCGTGAACGTGCCCGCGGTGCTGGCCTCCGTGGTGCTCACCACCCTCCCCATCCTGGTCCTCTACGTGCTCGGGCGGCGCCAGCTCCTCAGCGGCCTGACCGCGGGGTTCAGCAAGTGAGGCGCCGGCGGCGGGGGCCGGGACCGGTGGTGACCGGGCCGGGGCCGATGGTGTTGACCCGGATGCCGTGGGCCCCGGCCTCTGTCGACAGGGCTTTGGAGAAGTTCGTCAGGGCCGCCTTGGCGGCGCCGTAGTCGATCACCGTCCGCAACGTGACACTCGGTGACGCCGTCAGGCGACGCTCACGGGACGCCGGAGCCGATTTCTACGGTGTGCGCCAAGGCCACCAGCCGGACGCGATCGAGCGGGCAGCGGCTGCATCCGATCACGTGACACGTGTCGAGACGATCTTCGACTACGTCGAGTGATCGATGCGGCTGCCGCCCGTTGACATATCAAATGAACACTCTTTTAATTCTTGTATGGGGCGGATCGCAGGCGTCACCGCCGCCGAGACCCGCGATCGGTTGCTGCGGGCGGCAGCCGAGGTCTTCGCCGAGCGTGGCTACGACGGCACCCGCGTCGCCGATATCGCCGCGGCGGCAGGGGTGAGCAACGGCGCGCTGTACGCGCACTTCGGCTCGAAGGCCGAGCTGCTGGTGGCCGCGCTGCGCGAGCACGGGCCGAAGCTGCTGGCCAAGTTGTTCGCCGCCGACCCTAACCGGTCGATCGCCGATCTGCTGCTCGTCGTCGGCCGCCGGCTCCCGCGCCGGCACGACGCCCGCGGCTACCTCATCGTCGAGTCGCTCGTGGCGGCACGTCGCGACGAAGACCTCGCCAGGCCGATGCGCGACTACGTGGGCGAACGCGCCGGCTGGCTCGCCGGGCTCGTCCGCGCGGCCCAGAACGGCGGCGAGCTGGACGACGCGCTGTCGCCGGACGCGCTGGCGCATTTCTGCCTGCTGCTCGCGATGGGCAGCGTGCTCGTCACACCAGACCTGCACGCGGTCGGCGACGAGGAGTGGACCGCGTTGCTGGCCCGTGTCGTCGCCGCCTTCGCCCCTGCCGACACCACAGCACAGAGGGGAGTGCCGAAGTGAAAGTAAAGATCAACTCCGAGCGATGCCAGGGACACGGTCGCTGCTACGACCTCGCCCCCGGCCTGTTCGGCGAGGACGACGAGGGCTACGGGCAGGTCGCCGGTGACGGCGTCGTGCCGCCGGGCGAGGAGCACACAGCGCGCCTGGCCGTGTCGAACTGTCCGGAAAGAGCGATCGAGATCCTCTAGGAGGCGTGACATGACCGTCGATGACCGCTTCGACCAGGAGAACTTAGACCAGAGGCTGCGAGACCGGTCTCTCATCATGCACAGTGAGGTGATCACCGGGCCGGTCTCGGACTGGGCGACCGACTTCTCCCACGCGGAGCCTGAGTGGGCGGCCGACCCGTATCCCATCCAAGATGATCTGCGGCAGCGTTGCCCGATCGCGCACACCGACCGGTTCGGCGGCGCATGGCTGCCGACCCGCTACGAGGACGTCGCGGCGATCGCCTACGACACCGAGCGCTTCTCATCTCGTTCGATCATCGTGAGCAATGTCCGGCCGCCACTCGACTTCGCACCGGTGGGCGGCGCGCCGCCGATCTCCTCCGACCCGCCCTTCCACCACGACGCGCGCAAGCTGCTGCTCCCGGTTTTCACCAAGGCCGCCGTCGCCAGGCAGGAGCAGGCGACGCGAGCGTACTGCCATTCGCTCATCGACGCGCTGGAGGGGCAGGACGTCGTCGATGTCGCCCGCGACTACGCCCAGCACATCCCGATGCGGGTCATCGCCGACATGCTGGGCTTCCCGCCCGAGGACGGCCCGCGGTTCCGTGAATTCGTCGAGAACGTGCTGGAGAGCGTCAACCTGCCGCCCGAGGAGCGCATCCCCAGGGCCGAGAAGCTGTTCGACTACCTTTTCGCGCAGATCCGCGACCACGTCGACAACCCCCGCGACGACCTCACCACCTACCTCGTCAACGCGGAGCTCTACGGTCAGAAGCTGCAGCCGGCTCACGTGGCGGGCACGATGTCGCTGCTGCTCATCGCCGGCATCGACACCAGCTGGAGCGCGATCGGCGCGTCGCTGTGGCACCTGGCCAAGACCCCGGCCGACCGCGAGCGCCTGGTGGCCGAGCCCGCCCTGCTGCCGACCGCGATGGAGGAGTTCCTCCGGGCCTACGCGCCGGTCACGATGGCGCGGCTGGTCAAGGAGGACATGCACTGGAACGGCGTCGACATGAAGGCCGACGACTGGATCCTGCTGTCGTTCCCGGCGGCCAACCGTGACCCGGCCCAGTTCGACGCGGCGGGCGAGGTCGTCATCGACCGCGAGGTCAACCGGCACGCCGCGTTCGGCCTGGGCATCCACCGCTGCGTGGGCTCGCACCTGGCGCGCATGGAGCTGCGGGTCGCGCTCGAGGTCTGGCTGGAGCGGATCCCGAACTTCAGCCTCGACGACCCGGCGGCGGTGACCTGGGCCACCGGCCAGGTCCGCGGCCCGCGCACGCTCCCGCTCCGCATCGGCTGACCGTCCCACGAACACGAAGGAGGCCCGGGACGACTTCCTGCGCCCGGGTCCGGACCGCTGCGAGCCGTGACGCCGGGCGGTCCCGTCTGAGGACAACGCCCGCGGCCTTCAGATCTTCGGGCTCCGCCGTTCCAGGAACAGCACGTCACGCCATCTGCCGTGATGCAGTCCGATGCGCTGCCGGGTGCCGACGATCCGGAAGCCGCAGGCCTGGTGCAGCCGCAGGCTGGGCTCGTTCTCGGGGAAGACGCCGGTCTGGATGGTCCAGATCCCGGCCGCTTCGCCGGCGTTCACCAGGGTGGTGAGCAGGTCGTGGCCGATGCCGCGCCCCTGGCAGGCGGGATCGACGTAGACGCTGTGCTCGACCACCCCGGCGTAGACCGGCCTGCTGGAGACCGGCGAGGCGGCGACCCAGCCGGCGACGCGGCCGGTTTCGCTGTCCGTGGCGACATAGCGAAGCCGCGGGTGCTTGCCCTGGTCGAAGTGTTCCCAGGCAGGGGTGGTCGTCTCGAAGCTGGCGTTCCCGGTGTCGAGTCCGGCCTGGTAGATGGCCAGCACCTGCGCGGCGTCCGCCGCGCGCATCGGGCGGATGGTGATGCCGCGTTCGGCGAGAGGGATGATGGCTTCGTGGTCCATGGCGGGCTCCTCAGTCGCAGGCGGGTGCCACGGGAACGGGATTGCCCATGACCACGTCGGCGGCGCTGGGGAAGCAGCCGACGCAGGCCTGGTTGATCCGGTACAGGCTGGAGGTGCCGCGATGCTCCACCAGCACGAACCGGACCTCCGACAAGATCTTCAAGTGATGGGACACGGTCGACTGGCCGATCCGGACGGCCGCGACGATCTGCCCGACGGTCATCGGCTCGCGATGCCTGGCCAGCAGCGACACGATCTGGATGCGAGTGGCGTCGGCCAGGGCCTTGAACCAGCTCGCGTACTCCTCGGCTGAGTCCCGTTCGAGCGGGACGGCGTCATGCTTCATTGACTATCGACGATAGTCGATCAAGCATGATCTGGGGAGCCTTCGGGGCCGCAGCCTGAGGAGAGCCGGCCCTTCCGGCCGCTTGATTAGATGACCACCTAACTTGACATTCATCTAATCAAGAGGGCAAGCTACTTGCTCGGACAGTCTTCGAAGCCTGAGGTGTGATGCGCGCACCGCTCCGCCGCGTTCGCCGGGTCGTTTCCGTCACGTTCGACGAGGCCGGCTCGCAGGTGTGCGACGCGGCCTGCCGTGGTACGGCCTGGTGTGCCGCGCCCGCACCGGCAGCCTGATGTCCCGCCAGGCCCTTGATGATCAACACGCGACTTCCAGAAGAGGCGATCATGAGTGATGGATGCTGTGGCCCGGCCGCCCTTGAGATCGAGCCCTTCACTGATCGCGCGGACGTCGGCGCGCTGCCCATCGTGGTGATCGGCGCAGGCCCGGTCGGCCTGGCCGCCGCCGCGCACCTGGCCGAGCGCGGCCTGGACTTCCAGGTGATCGAGGCCGGGCCGCGGGCCGGCGCGTCGATCGCGCAGTGGGGGCACGTGCGGGTGTTCAGCCCCTGGCGCTACAACATCGATGCCGCCGCCCGCCGCCTGCTGGCGGCCCAGGGGTGGACGGCACCCGACCCCGAACGGCTTCCCACGGGCGCGGAACTGATCGAGGACTACCTCGCCCCGCTCGCCGCACTGTTCGGTGAGCGGATTCGGCTGGGCGTGAAGGTGAACGCGATCAGCCGGCTGGGTTATGACCGGGTTCGCACGACCGGCCGCGAGCAGGCCCCCTTCGTGCTTCGTCTGTCCGATGGTGAGGAGCTGCGGGCTCGGGCGGTCGTCGACGCATCCGGCACTTACACGACCCCGAACGTCCTGGGCGCGAGCGGCCTGCCCGCCTACGGCGAGGCGGAGGCGGTGCGGTTCGTCGACCATGCGCTGCCCGACGTGCTGGGCGCCGATCGCGACGCCTACACCGGCAAGCACACCCTCGTCGTGGGCGCCGGTCACTCGGCGGCCACCACTCTGCTGGCCCTTGCCCAGGTGGAGGACACCCGGATCACCTGGGCGATCCGCGCGGGAAGCGCCGGCCGTACGTACGGCGGCGGCGAGGCCGACGCGCTGCCGGCCCGTGGGGCGCTCGGCACCCGGCTGCGGGCGCACGTGGAGTCCGGCCGCATCACGCTGGTCACGGGCTTCTACATCCACTCCCTCACCGTGATCGGGTCAGGAACCGGCGAGCGGGTGAGGGTGGTCAGCCGCGACCCATCCGGCGCCGAGCGGTCGGTCACCGTCGACCGGATCATCTCAGCGACCGGCTATCGGCCCGACCACTCCATCGCCGGCGAACTGCGTCTGGACACCGACCCGATCCTCGGCTCCACCCGCGCGCTGGCCCCGCTGATCGACCCCAACGCGCATTCCTGCGGCACCGTCCCCGCCCACGGCGTCGACGAGCTCACCCACCCTGAGAACGGCTACTACGCCGTCGGCGTCAAAAGCTACGGCCGCGCCCCGACGTTCCTGATGGCCACCGGGTATGAGCAGGTCCGCTCCGTGGTGGCCGCGCTGGCCGGCGATTGGGAGGCCGCCCGCGACGTCCAGCTCGACCTGCCGGAGACCGGGGTCTGCTCCTCGGATCTGGCCGAGGCACAAGAGCAGAGGGTCGGCCTGGCCGCCGGGGTCAGCGGCGGCCTGCTCGCCACGCGCCCGCCACTGGCGGCCGTCAACGCCGATGGCGGCGGCTGCTGCGGCTGAGCGGCCAAGGTGAGCTCGGCCGCCGCTTGCCGTACGTCGTCTCCGTATCTCCCGGCGCCGCCCGGCTTCCCCGCCGGTGCGGCG
>NZ_JBFBIK010000044.1:0-55801 GCF_040685555.1 Sphaerisporangium sp. NPDC088356 | reverse complement strand
GTGTGTCCGGCTGTGAGGGGCACGAGGCGTTTCCGGGCCCCGACGCGACCTGCCACACCAATTTTTGAACTAATCAGGTAGGAATTGCATACTTCACCGCGCGTGGCCATCGTCGAGCGAGCGGCGGCATCGCGGTTCGCCGAAGCCCCCGCCGGCGCAGCACGAGGAAGAGGCCCCGAATGCCGCCCACTCCCCTTCACATCAGCGCGGCCCTCGACGGTGCCGGCTGGCACCCCGCGGCGTGGCGCGACCCCGTCCGCCCGCCCGCGAGAGCTCTTCTCCGCCCGCTACTGGACCGATCTCGCCGTCGAGGCGGAGAGCGGCCTGCTCGACTTCGTGACGATCGAGGACTCCCTCGGTCCGCAGTCCTCCCGGTACGAGGGCCCCGACGACCGCACCGACCAGGTCCGCGGGCGGCTCGACGCCGTGCTCCTCGCGGCCAGGATCGCCCGCACTTCGGCCGCCGCGAGTTCCCGGTTCTACGGCCGGAGGACCACGACGCCCCCGAGCTGTCCCGGCACGTGAACGACCTGTTCGAGGAGGCGGCGGACGGGGTCGAGGTCGCGCGCCGCCTGTGGGACAGCTGGGAGGACGACGCCGTGATCCGGGACGTCGCCACCGGCCGCTTCGTCGACCGCGACAAGCTGCACTACGTCGACTTCCGGGGCCGGTGGTTCGGCGTCAAGGCCCGGCGATCACCCCTCGCCCTCCGCAGGGCCAGCCGCTCGTCACGGCGCTCGCGCACGCCTCACTGCCGTACCGCTTCGCCGCACGCGGCGCCGACGTGGTCTACGTCACCCCGCACTACAAGGACCAGGCGCGCGCCATCGTCGCGGAGGTGCGCGAGGCGGAGGCGGCCGTGGGCCGGGTGGGCGAGCCCCTGCGCGTCTTCGCCGACCTGGTGGTCCACCTCGACACCGACGCCCGGGCGGCGGCCGGCCGCAGGTCGCGGCTCGACTCGCTTGACGGGCCGAGCACGTCTCGGACGCGGCGGTGTTCGCCGGCACCCCCGGGGGGCTCGCCGAGCACCACTTCACCCCCGGGGTCGCGAGCTCGGCCCCGGCCGTGCTGATCGCGCTGGTGGCGGCGGCGACGAGCCGCATCCGGGTCGGCTCGGGAGCCGTGCAGCTGGGCCACCGGACCGCGGCGGCAGTGGTGGAGCAGTTCGGCACGATCGACGCCCTGTACCCTGGCCGGACCGACCTCGGTCTCGGCCGGTCGGGGCAGCGGCGGGCCGAGGCCCTCAAGGAGCTGAAGGAGGGCGAGCCCCGCCCCGGGGAGGCACGGCCCGAGGATGCGCGGCCCGCCCGCGAGACGCACGGCCTGCTCATCCCGCCGCCGTTCTCGTTCGCGCACCTGCTCACCTCGCCGCGTTTCGCGCTGTACGCGTC
The DNA here is from genome assembly GCF_040685555.1 of Sphaerisporangium sp. NPDC088356. NCBI lineage: Bacteria > Bacillati > Actinomycetota > Actinomycetes > Streptosporangiales > Streptosporangiaceae > Sphaerisporangium > Sphaerisporangium sp. NPDC088356. The sequence goes on along the minus strand of NZ_JBFBIK010000044.1, from coordinate 54,410 downwards.
GCTGCTGCAGCAGCCGGGGGCCGAGTCCCCCGACTTCGCCGACAGGTGGACGACATCCTCGCCCTGGTGGCAGGCACCTACCTGTCGTCCAAGGGGCTCGACGCGCAATCCGCGCCGGGGAGGGGGCGATCGCCTTCCCGTCGCCGCGCGAGGCGGCCGCGCACTCCTGGAGCGAGGAGGAACGGCGGCTGGTGGCCGACCGGGTGGACACGCAGTTCGTCGGCGCGCCGGAGACCGTGGTGGAGAGACTGCGCGTGCTCAGGGACGCGACCGGGGCGGACGAGCTCCTGGTGACCACGATCGCCCACGACCACGCCGACCGCGTGCGCTCGTACGAACTGCTCGCCGAGGCCTGGGACCGGGCGGAGGCGGGGCGCACGGCGTGACCCGGGAAGCCCGGCGTGACCGCCGCTTCCCTCGCGGAGTTGGAAGACTGGGCCATGGTGGCGGCATCATGGCATCCAGCACCGACGACCGAGGAGCGGCACGTGACCAAGCGTCCCCTTGTACTGCTGGACGTGGACGGGGTGCTCAACCCGGCCCGGAGGCACTCGCTGTGGCTGAGGCGCCACGACTGCGTGCTCGACGGGCAGACGTACCGCATCCTGCTGAGCCGCAGGCACGGCCGCCGGCTCGCCGCGCTCGCCCGCGACGCGGACGCCGAGCTGGCGTGGGCCACCACCTGGGAGCAGCACGCCAACGACCACATATCGCCGCGCATCGGCCTGCCCTCCCTTCCGGTCATCAAGGTCAACAGCGACCCCGGCAGCCGCGCGGGCGAGCACTTCAAGACCCGGCACGTCGCGGAGTACGTCGCGGGCCGCCCGTTCGTCTGGTTCGACGACAGCCTCGGCACCCCCGACTGGCAGTACCTCAAGGACCATCCGGGCGTGGACGAGTTCCTGCTGGTGGAGGTGGACCCCAGGACCGGCCTGACGGACCGCCACCTCGCCCAGGCGCGTGAGTGGCTGGCCGGCAGGGCCACGCCCGATCTCGACGGCGCGGGCGCCCCGTGACGGCGGTCCGAGAGGTGGCGTACGCCCACCTTTGATCGTTAACTGCGTCGCCACCCCAGGTACAGCTCGTGAGACTTGCGGACGCACCGCCGGCACATCTCAGCCTGCGAATTCTGTTATGAGGGTAGATCGTATCGTTTGAGTCGAACGTCCCCTTTGGGCTTCATGTGGCGTAACGCCGGGTACGAGATGCTTAGTCAAACGCCGCAGTGATCGGAACTCGGAGGTCCGCAGGGCTCAGCCCATCCCACTGGCCGTTCGATCTCGCCGATGCCACCACCCAGGCCGGCGCTCCCGTACCCGCGAGGCCGGAGCCTCGCGCGGCTTCTCCTTCACCGGTCCTCGACTTCTCGCCGGCTGCTCCACGCCCTTTTCCGACCGGATCCCGTGAACGGGAGGTCTCCCAGAACTCTGCCGACCGTACACACCTCAGCGTAGGAGGGTCCATGATCGGTACGGAGTACAGCGACGCGCGAGTCCGCGACCTGGCGGACGTGGAAGAGTTCGCGCACCGGTGCTTTGGCGGCACACCAGGTGACAACATCGGCATCGAGCTGGAGTTCCTCGTCTACGACCGCGCCGATCCCTCCCGGCAGGTCCCGGTCGAGCGGATCGCCGAGGCCCTTCCCCTCCTGCCCGGCGGCAGCGCCGTCACCTTCGAACCCGGCGGCCAGCTGGAGCTCTCCGGCCCGCCGCGAACCCTGCCGGCAGCCGTCTCCGACGCCGCCGCCGACGTGGACGCGGTGCGCGGGGCGCTGCACGACGAGGGGCTCGTGCTCGCCGGGATGGGACTGGACCCGGTAAGGCCGCCGCTGCGCCAGCTCAGGGAGCCCAGGTACGACGCGATGGCCGAGCTGCTGGGCGTGCCGTACGGGCCGATGATGATGTGCCTGACCGCGTCCATCCAGGTCAACGTGGACTTCGGTAAGAACCCCGAAACCCGGTGGGAGCGCGCCACCCGCCTCGGCCCCGTACTCAACGCCGCGTTCGCCAACTCCCCGATGGTCTCCTCCCGGCCGTGCGGATGGATGTCGGGCCGCCAGGCCGTATGGCTGCACCTGGACCCCACCCGGACCCGCCCGCTCGTGTGGGACGGCGACCCGGCCGTGGCCTGGGCGAGGTACCTGATGGACGCCCGCCTCATGCTGGTCGGCGAGAAGTACGCGCGCCACCACACCCCGCCGAGCCGGGCCACCTTCGGCGACTGGATGAGCACCCCCGGCCTGGTCGGCCGCAAGCCCTGCGCGCGCGACCTCGCCTACCACGCGACCACGGTGTTCCCGCCGGTGCGTCCGCGCGGCTGGCTGGAGGTCCGCTACCTCGACGCGCAGCACCCGGGCTCCTGGCCCGCGTGCGTGGCGGTGACCTCGGCGCTCCTGCTGGACGACCGCGCCGCCGACGCCGCGCTCGCCTCCGCCGAGCCCTTCGCCGACCGCTGGTGGCAGGCGGCGCAGGTGGGGCTCGGGGACGCGCGGCTGCGCCGGGCCGCCGAGGACTGCTTCCGCGCCGCCATCGAGGCGCTCCCCCGCCTCGGCGCGGGCCCTGGCCTGGTCGCGGACGTGGACGCCTTCGCCGACCGTCACGTGACCACAGGACGCTCCCCCGCCGTCGACCTGCTGACGCGCGTGCGCGACCCCGGCCCGCACGGGAGCGCCTGGCTCGGCGAGGAGGTCACGGCATGACCGGCCTCAAGGAACGGATCGCCGCCGAGCTGGAGCGGGGCCGGAGCCGCTCGCTCTCCTACACCGACACCGACGACGAGGTGCTGGTCCGCCAGCACTCCACGCTGATGTCACCGCTGGTGTGGGACCTCGCGCACATCGGCAACTACGAGGAGCTGTGGGTGCTGCGCGAGGTCGGCGGCGCCACCCCGCTGCGCCCGGAGATCGACTCCATCTACGACGCCTTCGCGCACCCACGCGCGAACCGCCCGGGTCTGCCGCTGCTCGGCCCGGCCGAGGCCCGCGCGTACATCGCCGGCGTGCGCGGCCGCGTGCTCGACGTGCTGGACGCCGTCGACCTGCGCGATCCCGAGCCGCTCCGGTCGGACGGCTTCGTGTTCGGGCTCATCCTGCAGCACGAGCACCAGCACGACGAGACGATGCTCGCGACCCTCCAGCTGTCGGGGGAACCGGGCCTGGTCCGGGACGGCGAGCTTCCTGCCGGGCGCACCGGCGGCGGCGAGGTGCTCGTACCGGCCGGCCCGTTCGTCGCGGGGACCGGCACCCGGCCCTGGGCGTACGACAACGAGCGGCCCGCGCACCGGGTCGCCCTGCCCGCCTACTGGATCGACCGCTTCCCGGTGACCAACGGCGCGTACGCCGAGTTCGTCGAGGACGGCGGATACGACGACCCGCGCTGGTGGGACCCGGCGGGCTGGCGCTGGCGCGCGGGCAGGGCCGTGGACGCCCCGCTGTTCTGGACCCGCGACGGCGGCACGTGGTGGCGCACGCGCTTCGGGCGGCTGGAGCCGGTGCCCATGGCGGAGCCCGTGCAGCACGTCAGCTGGTACGAGGCGGACGCCTACGCACGCTGGGCGGGCAGGAGGCTGCCCAGCGAGGCCGAGTGGGAGAAGGCCTGCGGATGGGATCCGGCGACCGGGCGGGCGCGCGGCTACCCGTGGGGTGACGGGGACCCGCTGCCCGAGCACGCCAACCTCGGCCACCGGGCCTCGCGGCCCGCGCCGGTGGGCGCCTTCCCCGCCGGGGCGAGCGCGTACGGCGCCGAGCAGATGATCGGCGAGGTGTGGGAGTGGACCGGTTCGTGGTTCCTGCCCTACCCGGGCTTCCGGAGCTTCCCCTACCGCGAGTACAGCGAGGTGTTCTTCGGCGAGACCTACCGGGTGCTGCGCGGCGGATCGTGGGCCACGCATCCCACGGCGGTCCGCACGACCTTCCGCAACTGGGACCATCCGACCCGGCGGCAGATCTTCGCCGGGTTCCGATGCGCGCGCCCGGCCTCTCCGGAGGAGGCCTAAGGTGTGCCGGCACGCGGCGTGGCTCGGCGATCCCCACCCGCTCGCGTCGCTGCTCCAGGAGCCCGAGCACGGTCTGTTCAGGCAGTCCCACGCGCCGCGCCTCCAGCGGTGCGGCACCGTCAACGCCGACGGCTTCGGCATGGGATGGTACGACGCGCGGCGCGGGCAGCCGGTGCGCTACCGGCGCAGCGTCCCGATATGGACCGACGCGAACCTGCCCGGCCTCGCGGCCGTGGCCACCTCGGGGTGCCTGCTGGCGGCCGTGCGCTCCGCGAGCCCGGGCATGCCGATAGAGGAGTCCGCCACCGCGCCCTTCACCGAGGGCAGATGGCTGCTCAGCCACAACGGGAGGGTGGCGCGCAAGGCGGTCAGGCCGCTCGCCGACGGCCGCGACCCCGAGAGCACCTGCGACTCGGCGTGGCTGGCGGCGGCGGTGTTCGTACGGCTCGGCACGGGGATCTCGCTGGGCGACGCGGTCGCCGAGGTGGTGACCCACGCCGGCGTGGACGACCCCGGCGCCCGTCTCAACCTGCTGGTCACGGACGGGGACGCCGTGGCCGCCACCGCCTGGAACGAGACCCTGTTCCTGCGCCGCGGCGAAGGCGCGCCGTTCGCGGGGAGGCCGCACGGCCCGGCCCGGCGATCCACGGGCGAGCCGCGCGGTGAGGGCGTGCTTCTCGCGAGCGAGCCGCTGGACGACCGGCCGGGCTGGGACGCCGTCCCCGACCGCCACCTGGTGCTCGCGACCTCCGGTGGCGTGCGAGTCACCCCACTGTGACCCGCCTTCCGACCCAACACGGATGAACCTTCGACCCGACGACGAACCATTCCGACCCGACACCTCTCAGGAGCCACCGATCCACCGTCACACCAGGAGGCCCGCGTGTCCGTCACCCAGATTCCGCTGCCGTTCCTGTACACGGTCAACCACCTCGGCCCCGACCACCGCCGCAGGGCGCTGGCCGAGGATGTCCGTACCGGGCTGACCTCGGCGCCCAAGTGGCTGCCGCCGAAGTGGTTCTACGACGCCGCGGGAAGCGAGCTGTTCTCGCAGATCACCACGTTGCCCGAGTACTACCCCACGCGCCGCGAGCTCGCCATCCTGCGCGAGAACGCCGCCGAGATCGCCCGGCTCGCCGGCGCCGAGACGCTGGTCGAGCTCGGCTCGGGCACCAGCGAGAAGACCGTCGTACTGCTGGACGCGCTGACCGCGGCCGGGACGCTGAAGACGTACTCGCCGGTCGACGTCGACGCGACCACGCTGGACGCGGCGGCCCACCGGGTCGCCGACGCCTACCCCGGCCTCGCCATCTGGGCGGTCTGCGCCGACTTCGAGCAGCACCTGGCCCGGCTACCCCGGGTCGGCAGGCGCCTGGTCGCGTTCCTCGGCGGCACCATCGGCAACCTCGACCACCAGGCCAGGGAGTCCTTCCTCTCCGAGCTGCGGGCCACCCTGTCCCCGGGCGACAGCCTCCTGCTCGGGGTCGACCTCGTGAAGGACACCGGACGGCTGGTCGCGGCGTACGACGACGCCGCAGGGGTGACGGCCGCGTTCAACCGCAACGTCCTGACCGTCATGAACCGCGAGCTGGGCGCGGACTTCATGCCCCAGGCCTTCGACCACGTCGCCCTCTACGACGGGAAGCTGCACCGCATCGAGATGCGCCTGCGCGCCAGCCGTCCCATGCGCGTGCGCTTCCGCGAGCTGGACCTGACGGTCTCCTTCAAGGCCGGCGAGGAGATGCGCACCGAGATCAGCTCCAAGTTCTACCGGTACCGCCTGGAGGGCGAGCTGATGCGCTGCGGGTTCACGCTGGGCCGCTGGTACACCGACCCCGCGCGGGACTTCGCCCTGGTCCTGGCGTACATTCCCGAAATCCGGCGGCGGGATGGAGAGCGGGCCCACGAACCACGCCGCGTACGCAGGGGCGCACGTGGCAAGGGACCCGGCGACGCCGGATGACTCACGTCGTGGTGCCGCCACGTCAATGAGCGGAGCGCTGGGCCGCCAGGGGGGTGAACGCGTCCAGCGATGCCGGTTCGGCCAGGGTGTCGCGGCTCACGACCTCGGACGGCGCGGCGCCCAGCAGGATCTTCTTCGCCGGCAGTTCGAGTTTCCTGCCGGTGCGGTCGCGCGGGACGACCGGCACGGTGGTGATGCCGTCGGGCACATGGCGCGGGGAGAGGGCGTCTCGCAGGGCCGTCGTGATCGGCTCGCGGCTCCCCTCTGCCGTCCGGCCCCGGGGTCCTTCCCGCACCTGGAACCACCGTGAAGCCCGGCTTTTGACCTCGGGACTGTAGCCGGCACTCGCCTCTGGGCGACATTTCGACGATGCTCGCTCTATTGGGGAGGCTTCGCGCCTCTCCTTCACCCGGTGCGCGTCCCGGCACGGTCGCCGCCGGCCAGATCCGCGTCCCCGGCCGGCGGACGCGTCCCCGCGCGGGGCGACTGCCAGGTGGCGCGGACGGCGGCACGGCCGTTCCTCTCCCGCGTGAAGGCCCCGTGAATCGCGTGCGTCCGTCGAGCTCGCGCCACCCACAAACCAGGAAACACACGGCATTAGCGGAGAAATACGCCGAAAAGTGGAAATATAGTGACTTGGTGAGGGCCCGCCGCCACCGCGGCCGTCGCGCCCGTGAGCGGCCGAGCTCCGGCGTGGCGGACCTTCCCCGCACGGCCTGCCAGAGGGCATCTCAGATCTACTGGTTATTACCAAAAGGCCTATTCATCTGGGCGTTTCCGGGTCACATACCGGGCGCTTTCCGGACACGGCGAAACGTGAGAACCTCGTTCCGCCCCTCGTGGACGGGCCCTCGCCGGGCACCGGCCCCATGAAGCCCGCTACATGCCCGAGATATATGCTTTGGAGATCAATATGGCTTTTGCCGTTGATATCCCCTCACATGCGTGAACCGCGGCTCTGACGGAGGAGGTTTCCAGGTGTCGGCGCAGGAAAGACGGCTCTCGGCGATCGGGGAGGCCGCTGCGGGGGTCCTCCGCCACACCGACTACCACCTCGTCAGGGCCGAAGACGTCGCCTCGGCCGTGCGGCTCTCGCGGGAGGGCCAGAGCGGGCGCCGCAGCGCCGTCTGGCTCTACAACGAGGTCAAGAGCCGCAGGGTCCTGGTCGCCCTCGCCCTCCACCACGCCTTCGTCGAGTTCGCGGACCGCAACGGCCCGCCCGAGCGGCCGGCGACCCCCGGGAGCCTCGTCGAGGCGCGCGACCTGGTCACCCAGGCGCTGCTCCTGGTGGCCCGCTTCCACCGGGCGGAGGCGTTCCTCACCCAGCAGGTCCAGCTCGGCATCGGCGACATCGCGACGTCGGAGAAGCGCCAGTCCGGGCCGCAGGGGCCGCCGAGCTGGCCGGACAGCGCGATGGGGCGGGCCGCCGCCGCGGGCTGGGCCGGCCGCGTCGTCGCCTACGCCGACCACCTCGCCCCGGTGATCTCGGCGGCGGCGCACGCCGTGTGCCTCCCGCCCCTCGGCTGGGCGCGGGCCTGCGCCGAGAAGCTCTCCGACCTCGCCTTCGACGCCCTGACCGACGACCCGGACGGTCCCGTCGACCGGCAGGCGGCGGCCCTGAGCGCCCACTGGTACGAGAGGCATCTCATCCCGCTCGCCGGCACCTGGATCAACGACCTGGACGTGGCGGAGCGGGCCAGGGACGCGGCGCGCAGGGGCGGCGAGGGTACGTCCGCCGAGGCGGACGCCCAGGCCAACGTCCTGCGCTCGCTCCTCGACACCGGAATCCTGCTGGAACGGGCCGCCCGCGAGGCCGGGGAGCTGTCACGGCTGCTCTCGGGCTCCGAGGCCGGCACGGAGACCGGCCTGCGCTCCCGCTGCGACGTGCAGAGCCGCATGGGGCTCGCGCTGCTCAGGTACGGCGACCTGGACGCCGCCCGGGCCGGTTTCGAGTCCTCCCTGGAGATCGCCGAGACCGAGGTGAAGATCAACGACCCCGAGAGCGCGGCCTCCTACGCCGCCCGGGCCCGTCACAACCTCGGCGAGGTGCTCGTGGAGGAGGGCCGCCCCGTCGAGGGCGCGCGGCTCATCGAGGAGGCCCGCTCGGCGCGCGCGAAGGGCGCGGACGCCGCCACGGGAGTGTCGTCGGCGTGGCGGCGTTTCACCCTGACCGCCCAGGCCGCCGCCCGCGCGGCCACGCGCGCCGGCAGGGTGGCGGACGGCCTCGCCCAGGCCGAGGCCGTGGTCGCCGACCGGCAGGCGCGGCTCGGCGACCCCGGCGACATCAACGTGGTCGCGGCGCGGGTGTCCCTCGGCGAGGCCCTGCTGGAGGCCGGTCAGCCGATCGAGGCGCGTCACCTGCTCCAGGAGGCCGGGCGCCAGCGCGCGGACCTGCTCCAGCCGACGGCCTACTGGCCGAACCACGACACGGTGCGGATGGCGCAGGCCGAGCTCGCCCTGCGGGACCCGAGCGCCGTCCTGCGGCTGCTCGAACGCGCGCCGGTGCTCGACGACTGGTTCGCCGCGCACGTCTCCTTCCGCCTGTGGGCGGAGGCCCGCGTCGCGCACGCGCTCGCGACCGCGCTCGGGGAGGACCCCGGCGCCGCGCTGGACGCGCTTTCCGAGCTGGCGGTCCTTCTCGCGGCGGCGCCGCCCGACGCCCTGGTCCTGTCGGTGCGGCGCGCCCTGGCTGAGATCCAGCTCTGGAACGGGGACGCCGCGGCGGCCACCGCGACGCTGAAGGAGGTCCGCGCCGCGGAGACCGACCCCGGAGACCCGCCGGGACGCGCCCGTACGCTCTTGCTGGCCGCCCGCTGCGAGGACGCGCGCGGCGACGAGGGCGCCGCGCGAGGTCACCGCGCCGCGCTGGCCGGCCTGACCGCGAGCGGGCTGGACGCCGCGCACCCGCTGCTCCTCGAAGGGCGTTACGACGAGGCCGCCCACCGGTTCGAGACCGGCCGGTTCGACGGGCTCGACGACCTCCTCGCCCCCCTGCTCGACCGCGCGCCCCTCTCCCACGGCCGCCCGTCGCTCGGGGACGGGCACCCCCTGCTCCTCAGGGCCGCGACCCTGGCCGACCGCAGCGGGGCCGTACGCCTCCCCCGCCCCCCTCGGCAGGTCCTCTGGGAGGACGCCTGACCGGCGGGAACCCGCCGGAGTGCCCCAGAGGACCGCACCCACCGTCAGCGAGTGAAAGCGTGGGCCGTCACCGAAGGGGACCGTCCGCCCTCACCGGGCAGGGCCGGTGGGGCGGTCGCCGCGCAGGGTGATGCGGTGCATGACCCTGTGGGCGGAGCCGTAGTCGCGGTTGGCGTAGTGGGCGGTGGAGCGGTTGTCCCACATGGCCACGTCGCCGGCCCGCCACCGGTGGCGGATCACGTGTTCCGGCTTGGTCAGGTGCGCGTAGAGCAGGTCGAGGATGGCGGGGCTCTCGGCGTCCGACACCCCGGCGATGTGGGAGGTGAACCCCGGGTTGCCGAAGATCCCCTTGCGCCCGGTCTCCGGGTGCACGCGGATGACGGGGTGCTCCACCGGGTCGAGCCGGGTGACGGTCTCGCCCTCCCAGACGTTGCCCCTGCCGCCGCGTCGCTGGGCCAGGTAGTAGCCGAACTCACGGGTGCCGTCGTGCACCGCGGTCAGCTGGTCCACCATCTCCAGGACGGGCGCGGCCAGGGAGTCGTACGCGAGCTGGCTGTCCGCCCAGTTGGTGTCGCCGCCCGACACCGGCAGGCTGACGGCGCGCAGGATGGAGCCCATCGGCGGGCGGGGCATGAACGTGACGTCGGTGTGCCACACGTCGGCGAAACCGTCGTCCGCGCTGTCGGGTCGAGGGTCAGGCCGGTGATCGGCTGCTCGGACGTGTACGTCATCTCGGGTCCTCCGGTCTCGGATGGTTCCGGCCGGCCGGTGGCCGGCCTGCGGGTTCAGGCGGCGGCGCGCACGGCGTGGCCGATGGTGGCGCGCAGGGACGCGTACTCGGGAAGGGCGCGCAGCTCGTCGGGCTCCATTCCGGTCCTCGGCAGGCCGACCTCGACGTCGAGGGCGACCCGTCCCGGGCGGCGGGTCAGCACGACGACGCGGCTGCCGAGGAACACCGCCTCGTCGACGCTGTGGGTGACGAACACCGAGGTGCGGCCGGTGTCCGCGCTCACCTGGCGCAGGTCCTCCTGCAGCCGCTCGCGGGTGAGGGCGTCCAGCGCGGCGAACGGCTCGTCGAGCAGCAGCAGGGGGTTGTCCGCCGCCAGTGCCCTGGCGATGGCCACGCGCTGTTGCTGGCCTCCGGAGATCTGCCAGATCCTCCGGTCGGCCACATCGTGCAGGCCGACCTGTTCGAGCAGTTCGGGAACCCTGCGCAGGCGTTCCTGGCGGGGCACCCCCGCATAGCGCAGGGCCAGCTCGACGTCGCCGCCGACGCTCCTCCAGGGGAAGAGCCGAGGCTGCTGGAACACCAAACCGGCGCCCCTGCCAGGCACCGGCTCGACGCCGCCGATGCGCACCGATCCGGAGGTGGGCGGCTCGAACCCGGCGACGAGGCGCAGCAGGGTGCTCTTGCCGCAACCCGACGCCCCGACGAGCACCAGGAACGCGCCTCGCGGAACCGTGAGGGACACCGGTCCGAGCGCGGTGACGGCGGCCTGGCCCCGGCCGTACACGTGCTCGACCTCGCGCACGTCCACGGCGGCGGCCTCCGCGGTCCGCGCGGCCGGGTCCGCGATGTCAGGAGAGCGCACGCGGAAGCCCCTTGTTGTAGCTCGCCTTCTGTACGGTCGCGAGGTCGGGCACCGCGTCGATCTTCTGCTGCCGCTTGAGGAACTCCGCGGCGCTGACCAGGTTCCGCGCGAGCCCGCCGACCTGGTCCGGCGTGCCCAGCCACTCCTGGCTCGACAGGTCGGCAGGCGAGAGGAACACGCCCTGGCCGAGCTGGTTCGCGGCGTCCGCCGGGCTGATGTTGAGCTCCGCGCCGACGGCGGTGGCCGCGGCGTCCCTGTCGGTCGCGATCAGCGTGAGCGCCCGGGCCTCGGCCCTGCGCCAGGCGTCGACGGCGTCGGGGTGGGCCTCCGCGAAGGCTGTGGAGACCACGCCGAGGTCCAGCGTGGGGTTGCCCGCCGTGGCGAGCTCGCGGCTGCTGACGAGCACCTTGCCGTTCTTCTTGAGGGTGTCGAGCGCGGGCAGCCAGACGTACGCCGCGTCGATGTCGCCGCGCGTCCAGGCGGCCAGGATGTCCTGCGGCTCCAGGTCGACGACGGTCAGGGCCGACTCGGGGACCTTCGCCCTGTCCAGGGCCGCGAGCAGGCTGTAGTGGGCGGTGGAGGCGAACGGGGTGCCGACCTTCTTGCCGCGCAGGTCCCCGACCGACGAGATGCCCGCGCCGTCGCGGGCGACCAGCGCCTCGTTGTCCCCGGCCACGTCCAGGATGAACGCCACCTGGTAGGGGATGTTCAGCGGCGCCGACAGCCCGCGCGCCACCGGGCTGGAGCCGATGGCGGCGATGTCGCCCGGCGTGGTGCGGGAGGGAGGGAAGCGGCCGGCGGCTGGCGCCCTTTACCGGCCGGGGGACGCGGTCAGGAGCGGCAGGTCGTACCCCTGAGGCGGCACAGGTCGACGTGAAGCCGCCGGACCAGCGACGGACTCGTAAACATACCTATTTCCTACCGTAAATACAGGGATTATGCAAGCCCACCTCCCACCCCCAACCGTGCGCCCGTCCCCAGCGCCCTTCGCGGACGCTCAGTGCTCGTCGCAGTGGCCGTCGTGGACGCTGTGGCGGTGCCCGTCGTGGATGTAGTCCACGTGGTCGCCGTGCGGCACGGACACGTGCCCGCAGCCGCTCCCGTGCTGGTGCGTGTGGCCCTCGTGCACGACATGGCCCGCCGGTTCGCACTCGTAGGCTTCCATCCCCTCGACCCGGTGGATGCACCGGTCGTGGACGTAGTCGACGTGGTCTCCGTGCGGAATCGCCACATGGCCGCACCCGGCCTGGTGGACGTGGTCGTGGTCAGTGTGCCGGCGTCGCTCGGTGGACACTTTCACCCTGTCTCCCCCCGTTGATGTCCTCGGGGCACCATGCGCCTCACCCCCGATCACCTGCACATATACCCATGCGGGCGAGATCAACCCCGCCCCGGGAACCCGGATCGCCGATCATGGCCGATGCATCACCGACCCCTGGCATTCCCTCGGGGCATCCAGCGCCGGCACTGGGGAGGCGTCAGCGGGAGGGGGCTTCGGAGAGGGTGGCCCGGAGGCCGCGGAGGGCGCAGTCGACGCGTGCCAGGGCGTCGTCGCCTGCCGGTTCGGGCTGATCACCGGTCGGGCGGCCGGCGCGGACGCTGTCGGCGATGTCGTCCAGCGACTCGGCTGCTGCCTGAACCGCCTCCTTTGAGGGGGGCGGCGCACCGTGGTCGGTGCGGGCGACGGTGGCGGCGGTCGCGTCGGCCACGTGTTCCAGCGCGGTCATCGCCGGCATCCAGGTGGTGATGCGCCTGCTGACCATCGGGGGCTCGGTCAGGGCCCGCTGGAAGACCGTGCGCAGGTCCGCCAGGGCGTCGAACGCCTCGCGGTGGAGCAGCGCGCGTCTCGGATCGTCCCGGTCGAAGGCGTGCCGCAGGTAGCGCGCCGTCGCCGACACCGCGTCCGCGAAGCGCGGCCCCACCGGAGCCTGCCAGTTCGCCGGCCACGGCAGGTAGCCGAGGAGCAGGACGATGGCGCAGCCGATCAGGGTGTCCACCAGCCGGATCTCCGCCAGCTTGGGGCCCGCCCCGGTCAGCAGGTCGACGAGCAGCACGACCAGCGGCACCTGGAACGTCGACATCAGCCCCCAGTTGCGCTGCTGCCCGTACGGCAGGAGGGCGGCGAAGATCGCGATGGGGATCAGGATCGCCGGGCCGTAGGGCACCACGGAGAGGATCACGGTGCCGATCACCGCGCCGACGACGGTGCCGATCCCCCGTTGCATGGCCCGCGCGAAGACCGAGCCGAAGTCGGGCTTCAGCACCAGGGCGACGGTCAGCATCGTCCAGTAGGAACGCTGGATCCAGTGCAGCTCGCTGATCGCCGCCGCGGCTCCCATGCACAGCGCCAGCCTGATCGCGTAGACGCGGGTCAGGTGCCCGTACCGCATCCGCTCCCACACGGACCTGAGCCGCGTGCCGTACCCGACGCGCTCGTAGGGCAGTTGCTCGGCCGCCACGTCCGCGCCGGACACCAGCTCGACGGCATCCTGCACGGCCGAGCACAGCGCCCGCAGGGCGGGCGAGTCGGCCTCGCACCCCGGCAACCCCGTGGGGGGCGCACCGCCGCTCAGGGCGTCGGTGATCGCCCGGACGGTTCCGGCGATCTCCGGCGGCGGTTCGCGGTTCTCCTGGTTCAGCGAGACCAGCGCGTGGCGTATCTGCGAGGCCTGGTTCAGCAGGGCGATCAGCCGCGTACGTTCCGGATCGGGCCCCGCCGCCGACGAGCGGGCGCCGAACACCGTCTCGTAGGCGTTCTTGAGCGTGGTGTCGAACGCCGACAGGGCGACGGCCCGCTCCGGCCCCGGTTCCTCGAAGAGGCGGCCGAGCTCGCGGTACACCTGCGCGACCGCCGCCTCCTCCGCGGCGCGGGGACGCAGGGGCCAGGCGGCCACCGACAGCACCAGCGCCCACGCGGCCCCCAGCAGGTAGGCCAGGGCGCCCGCGAGGGACGTCTCCGGGTAGGGCACGCCGATGCCGAGCACCGTCATCACCAGCAGCTGGAGCGCGCTCAGCGAGCCCGCCGCCCCGCTCGTGCTGATGAGCGCGGAGACCACCGAGACGACGACCACGACCGGCACCGTCCACCAGCCGAGCCCGCGGACCGCGTGGCCGATCATGTACCCCGCCGCACCGCCGACCGCGGCGGAGGCGATGCGGATGATCCGGGCCCGGTACGAGCCGCCGCGGTCGGCCAGCGCCGCCGCCATGGCGCCCATGGCGGGCAGCAGGCCCATCGTGATCCGCCCGGCGGCCAATCCGACCACCAGCGGGGTCGTGACCGAGGCCGCGACCCGGGCCATCGCCCCCCAGCGGGGACGCACCTGGACCGGCCGTACCGTCTCCAGCAGCCAGCCGGGGGCGACGTCGGCCAGCCGGTCGGCGGGGCGCCGGAAGAGCCCGGTCATGCTCCCGCCGCGTTCAGCGCACCAGCTTGTCCAGGCGGATCGGCAGATCGCGGATCCGGACGCCGGTGGCGTGGTGGACGGCGTTGGCGATGGCCGCGGCGGTGCCGACGATGCCGATCTCGCCGATGCCCTTGGAGCCCATGGGATTGAGGTGCGGGTCGTCCTCGTCCACCCAGTACGCCTGGATGTCGCGGATGTCGGCGTTGGCCGGGATGTGGTACTGGGCGAGGTCGTGGTTGAGGTAGTCGCCGAACTCGCGGTCCATGATGCTCTCCTCCAGAAGGGCCATGGACAGTCCCATGGTCATGCCGCCGACGAACTGCGAGCGCGCGGTCTTCGGGTTGAGGATCCGGCCCGCGGCGAACACGCCGAGCAGCCGCAGCACCCTGGTCTCACCGGAGTCCACGTCCACGCCCACCTCGGCGAACTGCGCGCCGAACGCGTGCCGCGCGAACTTCGCCTGGTCGCGGATCTCCTGCTTGGTGTCGGCGATGGACTCAAGGCCGGTGGGCGGCACGACGCCGCCTCTGCGTTCCAGCTCCTCCACGAGCATCTCGCAGGCCCGGACCACGGCCGTGCCCCAGGAGGCGGAGCCCATGGACCCGCCCGCCAGGGAGGCCCTGGGCAGCTCACTGTCGCCGATCTCCACCTCCACCATGCCGGGGGACGTGCGCAGGGCGTCGGCGGCGATCTGGGTGAGGATCGTCCTGGCGCCGGTTCCGATGTCGGCGGCGGCGATCCGCACGGTGTACCCGCCGTCCGGCTCGGCCCGGGCGGACGCCATCGAGGCGGCGCGGTAGACGGGGTAGGTGGACGCCGCCACCCCGGTCCCGACCAGCATCCTTCCCCTGCGCCGGATCCCCGGCTCGGGGTCGCGGCCGCTCCAGCCGAAGCGCAGGGCGCCCTCGCGCAGACAGGCGACCAGGTTCCTGGAGCTGAACGGCATGCCGGTCTCGGGGTCGACGGCAGGATCGTTGCGTATGCGCAGCTCCACCGGGTCGACGCCGCACGCCGACGCCAGCTCGTCCATCGCCGACTCCAGCGCGAACATGCCCGGCGCCTCTCCGGGCGCGCGCATCCACGAGGGCGTCGGGACGTCCAGCCGGACGAGCCGGTGGGTGGTGCGCCGGTGCGGTGCCGCGTACATGATCCGCGTGGCCACGGTGCTCTGCTCGGCGAACTCCGAGAGCGTGGAGCTCTGCTCGTACGCGTCGTGCGTGATCGCGACCAGCCGCCCGTCGGCCTCGGCGCCGAGCCTCACGCGCTGGATGGTCGGCGTGCGGTACCCCGTGACGGCGAACATCTGGCGGCGGGTCACCGCCAGCTTGACCGGGCGGCCGACCTGCTTGGCGGCGAGCGCGGCGAGGACCACGTGGGGATGGGCGCGGCCCTTGGCCCCGAAGCCGCCTCCGACGTACGGCGAGATGACGCGCACCTGGGCGGGCGGCATGCCGAACAGCGGCGCGACCACCATGCGCAGCGCCGAGGCCCCCTGGGTGGAGTCGTAGAGCGTCAGCCCGTCGCCGTCCCACACGGCGACCGTGGCGTGCGGTTCCATGGGGTTGTTGTGCTCGGCCGGCGTGCTGTAGGTGGCGTCGACCGTGACCGGCGCCGCGGCCAGCGCGGCGTCCGGGTCGCCCTGCTGGAGGTCGGTCGGGAGGTTCGGGTTGACGTGCTCGGGACGGTACATCCTCGGGTGGCCGGCCAGCAGCTCGACGTCGTGCTCCTCGGCCGCGTACTCGATCTGCAGCAGCCCGGCGGCCTCCCTGGCGTCCTCGTAGGTCTCGGCCACCACGACCGCGATGTACTGGCCCCGGTACGCCACCCGCCGCGACTGCAGTACGGCCAGCTCGGCGTCGTCGGAGGGCGCGAGCCGGGGCGCGTTTCCGTGCCAGATCGCCGCGATCACGCCGGGCTGCTTGAGCACGCCGTCCACGCCAACGTGGATGATCTCCCCCCGGGCGATGGTCGACTGGACCGGGTAGGCGTAGACCAGATCGCGCGGGTTGTTCTCGTAGGCGTACCTGGCCCGGCCGGTGACCTTCTGCAGGGCGTCCACCCGATCGAGGGCCGTGCCGACATACCTCGTGCCGGTGGTGGTCATCGCATCTCCACGAGATCGGCGAGTACACGGATCAGAACATTTCGGGCGAGCGGCACCTTGAACCCGTTGAGCGGCAACGGCCGGGCCCGGGCCAGCTCGATGTCGGCCGCGCGGGCGAACTCCGCCTCGGTCGCGGGCGCGCCGCGCAGCGCGGCCTCCGCGGCCTCGGCCCGCCAGGGCACGTGCGCGACGGCACCGAGGGCGATGCGGCAGTCGCGCACCACCCCGTCCGACACCTCGAGCGCCGCCGCCACCGACACCACCGCGAACGAGAACGACGCCCGGTCGCGCACCTTTCGGTAGCGGGACCGGGCCGCGAACGGCAGCGCGGGCAGCTCCACGGCCGTGATCAGGTCGCCGGGTTCTAGCACGGTGTCTCGGTCGGGCCGGTCGCCGGGAAGCCGGTGCAGGCCCGGCATCGGCACGCTCTTCGGACCCTCGCGGCCCTCCACGTGGACCACCGTCCCGAGGGCCGCCAGCGCGACCGCCATGTCCGAGGGGTGGGTAGCGACGCAACTGTCGGAGTGGCCGAGGATCGCCAGGTTGCGGTGGTCCCCCGTACGGGCGGGGCAGCCCGAGCCGGGGCTGCGCTTGTTGCACGGCTTGGTGACGTCCTGGAAGTAGGAGCAGCGGGTGCGCTGGAGCAGGTTGCCGCCCACGGTCGCCATGTTGCGTATCTGCCCGGAGGCGCCCGACAGCACGGCCTGCGCGAGCATCGGGTAGCGCCGCCGTACCAGGGGGTGCGCGGCGAGGTCGCCGTTGCGGACCGCCGCGCCGACGCGCAGGCCGCCGCCGGGGGTCTCCTCGACCGTGTCGCCGGCGACGCGGGTGACGTCGACCAGCGTGCCGGGCGACACCACACCCAGCCGCATGAGGTCGACCAGGTTGGTGCCCCCGCCGAGATACATGGCGTCCGCGACGGCGACGGCCGAGTCCACCGCCGCTCGCGGGGTGGAGGCGCGCTCGTAGGAGAAGGGCCTCATCGCGCCACCTCACCGATGGCCGCGACGATGCCGGGGTAGGCGCCGCATCGGCACAGGTTGCCGCTCATCCGCTCGCGGATCTCGTCGTCGTCGAGCTTCATCGGCCCCAGCTCGGCGCCGATGTCGGGGGTGACCGCGCTCGGCCAGCCGTCCGCCGCCTCAGCGAGCATGCCCACCGCCGAGCAGAGCTGCCCCGGCGTGCAGTAGCCGCACTGCAGGGCGTCGTACTCGATGAACGCCTCCTGCAGCGGATGCGGAATGCCGTCCTTCGCCAGTCCCTCGACGGTGGTGATGTCCCTGTCGTCCACGGTGACCGTGAGCGTCAGGCAGGACTTCACCCGCCTGCCGTCGACCAGCACCGTGCACGCCCCGCACTGGCCGTGGTCGCAGCCCTTCTTGGACCCGGTGAGGTCAAGGCGCTCCCGCAGCGTGTCGAGGAGCGTCTCACGGTTGTCCACCGTGACGGGATGCCGGCGGCCGTTGACGGAGAGCCTGAGGTCGGCGGTGATCCGAGCCGGTGCGGCGTCACCCTGGGTCATGTTAGCTTCGCCCTTCACCCGCGCTTCCCTACCCCAGCTTCCACCTGCCCTATCCCACGAAACGTTCATCCCTGCCCCTTCGACCGGCAGCGCGCGGGCGGGCTGAACCACCACACCGGAACGGTTGCGGAAAGCCCAGGTTGGCACGGGGGCGCCGCCTGTTGTGAAATATGTAGGGCTGGACCACAAAGCGCGGCCGCGCCGCTCGATCGAGGAGGGCTTTCCGGTGGGCACCTCGGAGCAGCAGGGCCGCGACTACCGCGAGCGCCGGGACGCGGTCGGCGCCCGGATGCGCCGGTTCCGCAAGGAACGCGGCCTGACCCTGCGCGGCCTGTCCACCCGTTCCGGGCTCTCGATCGGATTCCTCTCGCAGGTTGAGCGCGGCATCTCGTCCATCGGCCTCACCGCGCTGAACGGCGTGGCGGCGGCGCTCGACCGGAGCGTGGCGGAGTTCTTCGACGACGACCAGCAGGCCGACGGCGAGCGGGCGACGGTCGCCAGGCTGCCGTCCCACTTCACGCTCACCCGGGCCGCGACGGCGGCCACCGAGTACGTCTCCGGCCAGCAGACCTACCGCATGCTCTCCGCCCGGGGGCCGAGCCTCGTGCTCGAACCGCTGCTCGTGCACATCGCCCCCGGCGGGCGGCGCGAGGACGCCTACGGCCACGCCGGCGAGGAGTTCGCCTTCGTGCTCGACGGCGAGCTTCTGTACGAGGTGGACGGGGTGGAGCACCGGCTGCACGCCGGCGACAGCGTCCACCTGCGTTCCACGGTGCCGCACGCCATGTACAACGACACCGACCGCGTGACCACCGTGGTGTCGGTGGTCACGCCCCGTCTGTTCTGACCCCTCCAGCACAACGTTCTGTTACGTGGGACAGAACACCATGAACACCGCCGCGCAGGCATTTTCCGGTGTGAACGCGCAGTTTTCCGGCGCGTACGGGTGTGAGGACGCGCGTCCCGAGCCGGGGCCTCGGAGCGGGCTCACATCACCGTGCGGGCCGACCACAGCTCGGGGAAGACGTCGCGGCGCAGGCTCCGCTCCAGCCAGCTCAGGCCGCTGGACCCGCCGGAACCGGGCTTGGCCCCCATCGACCGGCGCACCGCCATGAGATGCCGGTAGCGCCAGTCGGAGAAGCGCTCGGACAGGTCGGTCAGCGTCTCGCCGAGCGTCCACAGCTCGTCGCCGGGTCCGCGCCCGGCGTAGATCTCGACCCAGGCCGCCTCCACGAGCGGGCTCGCGGCGTACTCCGCACCGGGGTCCCCCACCTCCGGGATCTCGAACCCGCGCCTGGCGAGCAACGCCAGCACACTGTCGTACAGGCTGGGGCGCTCCAGGGCCTCAAGAAGCTCGCGATAGACCTCTGGGCTGCGCCGATGCGGCCTGGTGAGCGGCTCGGACTTGTTGCCCAGCAGGAACTCCAGGTGCCGGTACATGGCCGACTGGAAGCCGGACGCCTCGCCCAGCGCGCCGCGGAAGGAGTTGAACTGCGCGGGCGTCAGCCAGCTCAGCGCCCCCCAGGCGGCGTTCAGGCCTTCGAAGTAGCGCACGCTCCGGGCGAGCACCGCGGTCGCCTGGACCACCTGGTCGGCGTCCAGCATCCGCTGAGCCAGCCGCCACTCCGAGCGGATCAGCCCGAAGTAGAGCTCCATGATCTGAGTGGTCACCAGGAACGCCCGCTCCTCGGGCACGTCGGTGATCGGCCGCTGGAGCCCGTGCAGGACCTCCGCCGCCACGTAGTCGTCGTAGGGGGTGCCGGAGGTGAACTCCAGGGTGGGTGAGCCGTGATCGGCCGCCACCCGGGAGGCACGCTGCCGCCCGCCCACCGCCCGTACCCGTGCACCGCCGGCCCGCCGCCTGCTCGTCATGGCAACTCCTCAGTTCACCTCCATGTTCACTTAGATAGAATTTTAGTGAAATGATGAGGCAATGGCGATTCGACCGTTTCACTTTCGGAACGGAAGGTGCAGGACGGTTTCGGTTTGCGGATAACGGAGCGTGACCGTGGACGCGATGGACTGGGCCCTTCTGGCCGAACTGCAGGCCGACGCGAGATTGTCCTTCAGCGAGCTGTCCCGGCGGGTGCACCTGTCGGCGCCGGCCGTCGCCGAGCGCGTGAGGCGGCTGGAGGAGGCCGGGGTGATCGCCGGCTACCACGCGCGGGTGGACCTGGCCCGGGCCGGGCGCAAGGTGAGCGCGCTGATCCGCATGTCCTGCTACGGCGTGCGCTGCGTGCTCAGGGACGAGCAGGCGCTGGCCTGGCCGGAGATCGTGGAGGTGCACCGCGTCACCGGCGACACCTGCTGCCTGCTGCGCGTGGCGACCACCTCGATGGGAGCCTTCGAGGAGCTGATCGACCGCCTGGCACCCTACGGCCAGCCCTCCAGCATGATGATGCTCTCCAGCCCCATCCCCTGGCGCCCGCTCACCCCCGCCGACGGCTGATCCTCAGCGCCGCGCGCCGAGGCTTGAGTCCATCGCGTCCGCGGTGGCTCGCCAGATCGGCGCGGCCGGGTCGATGACGTCGAAGTGGTCGCCGGGGAGTTCCAGGTAGAACGCCTCCTGCCCGGCGGCCCGCGCGTACCTGCGGCCGGAGTCCAGGAGGTCGGGGTCGTCGGAGGCGCCCTGGACGACGATCTGCGGCATCCCGAGCGGGAGCCGTTCCATCGGGCTGGACGCGGCGTACACCTCGGGGATCTCCTCCGCGGTGCCTCCCAGCGCGTCGGCGACGGCGCCCGCGCCGACGCGCCGCCGGTCCGCCTCCACGAGGTCGAGCACCCCGGCCAGCGACACCGCGAGCGCCACCCGCGGGCTCCCTGCCCCTTTCGGCCCCATGCCTTCCCCAGACCACCGGGTCTCCGCCGCTTGAGGTGTGTCAAGCGCTTGCGCCGTGTCCGCGGCGACGCGGAGGGCGAGCTGGCCGCCGGCCGAGTGGCCGATGACCGCGATCCTGCCGAGGTCGAGCGGGGCGTCGATCTCGGACAGCGCCGCCACCCCGGCCGCCACGTCGGCGGTGGTGGCGTCCCAGCCGTGCAGGTCGGGGCGGCGGTACTCCATGTTCCAGGATGCGTAGCCGCGGTCGGCGAGGTCGATCGCCAGCGCGTCCATGAGGTCCGCCTCCCAGATCGACCGCCAGTACCCGCCATGGATCAGGACCGCGACCGGCGGGGGCGAGCCGTCCGCCGGGGGCGGCAGCCGCAGCTCCCCCCACTGGTCGGCGTGGCCGCCGTACGGGATGCGCAGGGCGGGCCGTCGCAGCCGGTGCACCGCGTGACGGATGGCCCAAACCAGCCCGAAGACGCCGCGTCCCCGCAGGTGCGCGGCCCCTCCCGCCGCCGGGAGCGAGCCCACGCGGGCCAGGTCGAGCCAGACCGTACGAGGTGAGAAGGCCTCGGGGGTCTCGACGAGCCGCCTGGCGGCCGGGTCAGGACCGGGCAGGGCCACGACCGCGCAGTCTTCCTGCGTCCCGTCGAGCTCGGCCCGAAACGAGGTGGCGTCGGCCGCGACCGTGAAGCGGCCAGGGACCCCGAGCGCGGCGGCCTCGGCCGCCGTCAGGTCCTCAAGGAGCCCGGGGTCCGCCACCAGGCCGGGACCCGCCACGACGAGCACCCGCATGCCTCAGACCTCCAGTCCGTGCCTCGCCCGGCCGCCCACCCTCGCCGCGCCGTACGGGCGCGCGTCGTCCCAACGGTCCGGGACCTGCGCGGTCGCGCCGGATGAGCGGTCGAGCATGGGAAGGACGGCGGCGCCGAGCAGTTCCACTCCCCGGTCGTCGTCGAGGCCGTGGGGGGTGCCGAACTCCACCCGCCGCACACCCGCGTCGATCAGCGTCTGCGCCTGCGCGGCCACCTGCTCGGGGGTGCCGGAGAAGGCGAACAGGTCGAGCAGGTCGTCGGGGATCAGGCCCCCGGCGGCCCGGTCCTGCCCCGCCTCGACCAGCTCCCTCACCCGCGCGAGCAGGTCGGCCGGGATGTCCACGGTGGGGTCCAGCTCGGCCACGACCGCGAGGTACATGGCGACCTCCGTGCGTGCCCTCGCCCTCGCGGCCGGGCCGTCGGTGGCGACGACGGTTACCGCGCCGAGCACGATGCCGATGTCGCCGGGGTCGCGACCGGCCTGCTCGGCGCCGGCGCGGACCCGCTCGCGGATCACCGGCACCATCGCGGGGTTGGCACTGCCGCCCACCTTGATCTCGTCGGCGACGCGCCCGGCCAGCGCCGCGCCCTTCGGCCCCCAGGCGCCGAGCAGCAGCGGCGGGCGCGGGCGCTGGACGGCGTAGCGCAGCCGCGTGCCGGGGGCGAGGCGGAACACCTCCCCCTCATACCCCTCCGCGTCGCCGCCGAGCAGCCGGTAGACGACCTCGGCCGCCTCGGCGAGCGCGGTGAGCGGCCGGGGCTGGGCGATGCCCACCTCGCCGAGCCAGGTCCCCCGGGCGAGGCCGAGGTAGGCGCGGCCTTTGGAGGCGAGGTCGAGGGTCGCGAGCTGGCCCGCGATCTCGTACGGGGCGAGGGAGTAGGGGTTGAGGCAGGCCGCGCCGAGCCGTACGCGTTCGGTCGCGGCGGCCATCTCCAGCAGGGGGAAGATCGGCGGCTGGTACATCAGGTCGCCGAACACGGTCAGCGCGTCGAACCCGTGCCGTTCGGCCCGGCGCGCGAGCCGGGCGTAGTCGCCGGGCCGCTTGTCGCTCTGCAGGCCGAGCCCGATCTCGGCAATGTTCATCGGAATCCTCCCGGATTCATCCATGTGGGGAGCACGCCGACTCCCTTCATCCGTATGGGGAGCACGTCAACCGCCCGGGGTCAGGTCAGGTCGGCGGAGTTCATCCGGCGGCGGCGGGTGCGCTCCACCCGCATCACCAGCCGCTCCTCCGAGTCCGGGCAGGCGAACAGCGAGTCCTGGGCGAGCCAGTCGCCCGCGGCGAGGTCGCGCTGCTTGGCCGCGAGGAACGGCAGGACCGCGGCGAGCGCGTACACGCAGAAATGCTCGCCGTCGGGCAGGCGCAGGTGCGCGCTGTGCTCCAGTTCGAAGCGGTCGCCGACCCGCATGCCGCAGACCGACCTGCCCTCGATGCGATCGACCACGACCCTCAGGTCATACAGCTCCATGTCCCCGGCCCCGCCCTGGGCCTCTCCGGGAGCGGCCTGCTCGCCGCCCATCTCAGGTTCACCGGTTCTCCCGGCTCCCCCTGTCTCCTGCGGGTCTCCTGGGACGGCCTGCTCGCCGCCCGTCTCGGCCTCGGCGGCTCCCTGCCGGCCCCCGGCCTGCGGTCCTGCCACGGTGAAACCCTCCTCCGGATCATCGCGAACGTGATCGCGGCCGCAGGCCTCGCGTGTCACGAGCCCGGCCGTCCGGCGAGGTCGTCGCGGACGACCTCGCCGCCCTTCATCACCCACCGGACCGTGCGGAAGGCCGAGGTGTCCTGCAGCGGGTCGGCGTCCATCGCGATCAGATCGGCGTACCGGCCGGCTTGGACCGTGCCGAGGTCGGCGTCGGCGCCGAGCCAGCGTGCCGGGCCCAGCGTGCCCGCGTGAAGGGCGCGGGCCGGGCCGAGCCCCGCCTCCGACATGTACTCAAGCTCCCGCACCGTCGCGTTCGTCCCCTCGAACTGCCAGAACGGCGGCATGTCGCTGCCGAGGAGCACCTGGACGCCCGCGGCGAGCGCCATGGCGTAACTCTCCAGGTGCCGCGGACCCGCGCCGAGCGAGCGGCACTGCATCCACTCGGGCACCCCGAGCTCGTCGAAGAACTCCTTGCACCGCGTCACGAGCAGCGTGGGCACCAGGGCGGTGCCGCGTTCGGCCATCGCCGCCGCGACCTCGGGCGTGAGCTCGTAGCCGTGCTCGACGCAGTCGAGTCCGAGCTCCACGGCCTGGGCGACCACCTCGGCGGGGCCCGCGTGCGCGGTGACCTTGCGGCCCCACGCGTGCGCGGTCGCCAGGACCGCCGCCATCTCGTCGGCGAACAGCTGCGGCGTGTCGATACGCTCGTGCTCGCCCGCGATGCCGCCCGAGATCATGACCTTGATCAGGTCGGCGCCCGCCTTGATCTGGGCGCGAACGCCCCGCCGGAACTCGTCGGGGCCGTCGCACTCCAGGGTGTCCGTGCTGTCGTGCCCGTGGCCGCCGGTGCAGACCAGAGCCCTGCCGGCCGTGAAGACACGCGGCCCGGCAGCCCTGCCCGACTCGATCGCGCGCCGTAGCGCGAAGTCCGCGTGGTCCTTCTCGGCCACGCATCTCACCGTCGTGACGCCGCAGTGCAGCGTGCGGCGGGCACCGTCCGCCATGTACAGCGCGAGGTCGTGCGGTCCCATGGCCCTGACGCTCTCCCCGCCCTGGCCGGGCAGCGACAGCGACAGGTGGGTGTGCATGTTGACGAGGCCGGGTGTGACGTAGGCGCCGCCGAGGTCGACGCGCCGGAGATCCCCCGCCCGTTCGAGGATCTCCTCGCGAGGCCCTGCGGCGCCGATGCGGTCCCCCTGGACCAGCACCGCCGCGTCACGGAGCGGGTCCAGGCCATCGGCCGCCCTGCCGTCGACCACCGTGCAGTTGACGATGACCATGTCGCCCATCGGCCGGCCTCGATCCATGAGATGACCCGAAGTTCATGAACAAGAGCGCGGCTTGTTCACCCGTAATATAGCCGTCCGCCCACGATGTCCCACGCCACCCCCACCTCAGGGGCTCCACCGTGTTCACTAAATTTCACGACATAGGCCATATGTCACCTTCGCCCGGGTTTACGACCCCCGACGCCGGAGCCCGGAGACAGGCGATGGCAGGCCAGGCGTAGCGTTCCCCGGCAGGGAGCGGCCCCGCACGCCCGGCACGATCGGTTCAGCCGCAGCCCTCGAACTGGGGGACGGTGAAGCTGAGGGCCAGCCCTGACTTGGCGAACCACTTCTGCAGCAGCTTCTTGGCCGTCCCGTCCTGGTACATCTCGGTGATCGCCTTGTTGACCGCCTCGCAGCCGTCGACGTCCCCCGTGCGGATGCCAACGCCGTACCTCTCGTCGCTGAACGGCGCGTTGACGATCTTGGTGCCCGAGGTGGCGAACCCCGCGAGGATCAGGTCGTCGGTCGAGACCGCGTCCACCGTGCTCGCCTTGAGGTCGCGGACGCACTCGCTGTACGACGCCGACTGCACCAGCGTGACCGGGATCTTGCGCTCCTCCTTCACCCGGCGCCAGGAGTTGGACCCCGTCACCTGGCAGAGCTTGCGGTCACGCAGGTCGCGCACGTTGGTGACGCCGCTCTCGCCCGCCCTGACCAGCGTGTCCTGGTGGGCCACGTAGTAGGGCCCGCCGAAGGAGACCTTCGTCTTGCGTTCAGGGGTGATCGAGTAGGTCGCGACGACGAGGTCCGCCGAGCCGCCCATGAGCATCTTCTCGCGCTCGGACGAGGGCGCCGCGACGAACGTGGCCGGCTTGCCGAGCTTGCGCGCGATGTAGGTGGCGACGTCGATGTCGAACCCGCTGAACTTGCCGTCCCGCGCCTTGACCCCGAGCCCAGGCTGGTCCGGCTTCACGCCGATGACCAGCGAGTCCTTGTCCAGGATGGACGTGCCTGCGGCGCAGGCCGAGGCGAGCGGGATCGCGACCGCCGCGACCAATGCCACGGCGGCGGCGCGCCGCGGCCGACCGTTCCCGCGCCCCGCGCGGCGCTTCCGAGTGAGCGTGACCATCAAGACGTTCCCTTCAGCGGTACTCGGCGAGCCGGGGCCGGACACCGATGAGGATCAGCAGGATGGCGGCCAGCGCCGCGACCGGCGGCACCACGTTCCACCCGCCGAGCGCGTCGTCCCCGTCGCGTACCGCGGAGTCGAAGGCCTCGCGGTGCAGGGCGGTGAGCTGCACCAGGGCGTCGTCGTACGCGCCGAACGCGGGCCCCATGGCGTCGCCGATGGCGTTCCGCCGCATCCCGCCCTCGGCCGAGCGCCGTATCCGCTGGTCGTTCTGCTGGAACGCCTGGTACAGCTTGAGCACCTTGCCGATGGCCTCCCGCTGCCCGGGCAGGGTGACGTGGGCGGCCTCCGAACCGTAGAAGCCGAGGAAGTCGGCCTTCCCCGGGTAGGCGGCTAGCCCGGCGTCCACGGCGGCGTAGTACTTGTCGAGGTTGCCGCCGGGGACGTAGAGCACGGCCTGCGACTTGTCGAGGTACACCTGCTCGTAGGTGTCGGCCCGCTGCGGGTCGAGCAGGTACCTGCTCTCGTCGCCGTGCATGGTGTTGCCGATGGCGCGGGCACGCGACAGCGCGAGCACGGAGTTGAAGCCGTTCTCCTTGGCGTCGGTGAGCACGCCGCCCTCGTGTTGCAGCACGACCACCGCGGCGACGGTCAGGGCGCCGGTGACCAGCGTGGCGATCAGCAGCGGCAGGTTGAACGTCCGCCGGAACCCGCGGCTCAGGAAGACCTGCAGCACGATGAGGATCGCGAGGGCGAGCGCCCCGGCGAGGCCGACCCAGACACGCCCCATCTGGACGGCGGACAGCTCGGCGAGGTAGGCGTGCCTGACGATGGTGCCGCTGTCGAGCGTCAGGTTGTACGCCTTGGGCAGCAGGTCGAGCCGCATCAGGTCGGTGGCCTGGCGGTACACGTCGAGCACCGCCTGCGGGGGCGGCCCGGCCTCGTGGCGCGACTGCTCGTCGAGGACCAGCGCGCGTGAGGCCAGCTGCTCGTACCGGCCGAGCCCGTCGAGGAGCGCCCGTACGGTCACCTGCTCGGTGGCGTCGCCACTGGCCAGGTCGGCGGCCTGCAGCACGGCGCGGTCGGCCTGCGAGCGGCGCTCGTCGTAACGGTCGAGGGTGGCCTGGCGGCCGGGGCCGAGCCCGGCGCTGCGGCCGGTGAGCAGCAGGTTCGCGACCTGGGCGTCCATGTCGCTCAGCGCGAAGTACAGGTCGGCGGTGGCGACGACCTGCGGGCCGGCCGTGTGACCGATGGCGTTCAGGCCGTCCTTCGCGTGCCCGATCGCGAGCGCCACCGTCGCGAACAGCAGCAGGACGGCGGCCACGGCGAGGGCGGCGAGCAGGCGGATCCGCCCGGGAACCGTACGCACCCTCCTGATCCGGCGCAGGGGCGTGAAGCCCGGGGCCGGTGCGGGAGGCGCGGCGGGGCCTGGACCCGTGGCAGGAGCGGGTGCGGTGGGGGCGGGTGCGGAAAGTGTCATCTCAGGCCTTCCGCACCGTGATGACGGTCCACGCGCCGACGTGCACGCGGTCGCCGTCGGCGAGGGGAACCGGGACGTTGACCTCCACAGCCTTGCCGTTGACCAGCGTGCCGTTGGCGGACCCGGGGTCGACGAGCTGCCAGGTGCCGCCCGGCTGGGCGAGCAGCACGGCGTGCAGGTGCGAGACGCCGGGATCCTCCGGCGGTTCGGACAGGTCGATCTCGGGCACCATGGGCCGCGACTGCCTGCGCCGCCCGATGCGCATCTCGGCGCCGCTCAGGTGGACCAGCCGCTCCGGGCAGTAGGGCGGGAACGCCACCCATGCCGCGTCGGGACCCCCCTGGGCGATCATCGAGTCGTAGTAGGCGCGGTCGCCCGCGATCACCGCGACCCAGCCGCCGGTCGGGGCCTGCCCCGTCCCGCCGGAGGCCGCCTGGGACGCCGGCGGCTGGACGGGCTGCGCGGGCTGCCACGATCGCGGGGACTCGACGGGCTGGGCCGGCTGCCAGGACTGGCTAGGCCCGCCGGGCCGCACCGGCTGCGGGGGCTGCCACGGCTGGGAGGGCGGGGCGGTGCGGGCGGAGGTCACGGGCCGCGAGGGCTGCACGGCGGCGGGCTGGGCCGTGCGGCCACCGCCGCCGAGCACGAAGTCGTAGCCGCACGTCTCGCAGAACCGGCCGCTGGGCGGCGCCCCGCAGTCGGGGCACGCGCCGGGCTGCCCGGAGCCGCCCGGGGCACCGGGAGCCGCGGCGGGACCGGCGGACGCCGGGCCGGGTGCGGGCACGCCCTGGGCCGGGGTGCCCGACATCAGCGCGCCGCAGATGTCGCAGTATTCCTCGTCGGAGGAGTCGTGCCCTACGGGGCAGGTGGCCATCCTCAGTTCTCCGGGTCCTTGCGCATGCGGACTGTGCGGACAGAGCGGGTGTCGAGCGCGATCTCGTCGGCCTTGTCGACGGTGCGCTTGAGGCGGGCGGTCCCGGTCTCGGGATCGACGTCGACGACCTTGTCGAGCAGCTTGGCGGTCTCCTCGTTGCCGGCCTTCTCGGCGATGCCGCGCGCCTTGCCGAGCCGGGCGGTCGCGGTCTCCAGGTCGCCGTCGTTGCGCGCCTGCAGGCCCTCCTGGATCAGCGAGGCGAGCTCCTGCTGGCCGGTGTAGTGGGCGACCCTGGGGTTGATCCTGGTGGACTGGACGGGGTCGTCGCTCCACTGCGCGAGGATGTTCCCGCTGGCCAGCACCTCTCCCGTGCCGGGCAGCACGAGCTTCACCAGGCCCGCGCGCATCTCCTGGCCGACGGTTCCTGCGGGCACCCGCACACTGACGTGGTACTCACGCGACTCCCCGCCCCAGGCGCCGGTCGGGTAGTCACCGGTCAGGGCGTCCACCTCGGTGCGGCGGCCGGTCAGGTCCTCAAGCGCCGGGGACACCTGCTTGACGAAGTTCAGGGTCGCCGCCCGGGGGGTCCACACGCGCAGCGCGACGTCGGCGACGGTCTTGCCCATGGCCGCCTCGGTCATCGCCCGGAAGTCGGCCTCCAGCTCCTCGGGCCTGCGGACGTCCATGACGCTGCCGAGCAGGGTGGAGCCGATCCTGCGGACCTCGGCGACCACCCAGTCGGTGCCCACGCCGCGGCAGTCGCAGACGAACTTGCCCGAGCAGTAGGTGAGGTTGGCGTCGAACTCGGGGGCGGGCTCGTGCTCGTTCTTGCCGTCGGTCAGCAGGATGGCGTGCCTGATGGCGCCGGGGTGGTTCACCTGGTGGGCGCTGAACAGGTCGGCGGCGCGGCGCAGCCACCGTCCCATGGCGGTGCCGCCCTCGGCCCGCAGGCGGGAGATGGCGTCCTTGGCGGCGTGCCGGCTTCCCGGGTCCGCCGGGACGAGCTGCCCGTTGCCCGGGAAGATCACCTCGGCCTGGTGGTTCCCGGAGATCACCGCGAAGTGGACCCCGTCGCGGAGCGTGTCGACGGCGGCCTGGGCGGCCTTCCGGGCGTCGGCGATCTTGCCGTACGACATGGAGCCCGAGGTGTCGACGATGATCACCTCGGCCGCCTCGGCGACGGCGGCGCGTTCGACCGGGCCGCTCGCCTCGACCGTGATGATCCCGTGGACCTCCTGGCTCCCCGCGGGCAGGTACTTGTTCTGGTCCACGCGAATGGTGAAGTCAGTCACTTCTCTCCTTCGGGAATGCCACCGTGGCGTCGGCCCGCTCCCCCTGTCCGAACGGGATGACGGCGACGGTGATGTTGTCGTGCCCGCCCGCCTCGTTCGCCAGCCGTACGAGCCGCCGCGCCGCCGCGAGAGGGGTTTCGTTCAGGGCCGTGGCGGCCAGCGCCTCCGGCTCCGGGTAGTAGTTCCACAGGCCGTCGCTGCACAGCAGCACCACACCCGGCCCGTCCGTGGTGAAGGTCCGGATGTGCGGCACGACCTCGCCCGCGTCGGCGCCGAGCCACGCGGTAAGCATGTGCGTGCCCGGGGTGGCGTCGTCGGTGGTCAGCAGCGCGCACTGCGAACCGAGCCAGTACGCCCGGCTGTCGCCCACCCAGCCCACCGTGACGTGCCGCCCGGCGACCACCGCGGAGACGTAGGTGCAGGCGGGCGAGTCCTCCCCTGGCCTGGCCGAGGCGGCGACCGCGTCGGCCGCCAGGCGTACGGCCTCACGGGTGGCCGTCTCGGCGTCGTCGCCGTCGGCGAGCCTCTTGGCGATGGTCGCCGCCGCGAGGTCGGCCGCGGCCTGGGACGCCTCGTCCGGGCGGGGAGAGGTCGACACCCCGTCGCAGACCACGGCCGCGACCGATGCCGGCCCCAGGGTGAGCAGGGCCATGGCGTCCTCGTTGCGGCTGTGCCGCAGACCGCGGTCGCTCACTGCCGCGGAGGTCTCCAGCTCGATCTCGACGTGGTCGCGCCCGGTGGGCTGGAGCATGCCGCAGTTCTCGCAGTAGCCGTCCGCTCCCACGCTCGCCGACCCGCACGCCGTGCAGGCGACGCCGGCCGCCGAGGACAGGTCGTGGCCGCACCCCTCGCAGAACGCCTCGCCGGCGAGGACGCGCGTCCCGCACCGGGGACAGGAGCCGCTCACCACATCGTCCTCGGGCGCACGGAGTTGGCGCGCCCGATGAGGGCGTGCCGGGCCTCGGTGGAGCCGGCCGACCTGGCGAGCGCGCGGTAGACCCGTTCGAGCTCGCCGCGCACACCCTGCTCGTTCAGCGGCGTGCCGAGCAGCGTGCCGCCGCCGGGCGCCGACTGGCCGGTGACGAACCTGGCGAGCGCGCTCTCGAGTACCTCCGAGGCGAGCCCGTCGCGGTCGCGGGAGTCCAGCTTGAGGGTGCGCAGCCGCTCGCCGGCGGCGACCAGCTCGGGCTCGGCCGGTGCCTGCCCCCGCACGGCCACCGCCACCGCGGCCACCTGGGCGGCGGTGCGGTGGATGGAGGTCGGGGGCACCTCGTCCAGGGCGCGGGTGGCTCCGGCGCGGTCGTGCCCGGCGAGCCGGATGCGCGCGAGGCCGAAGCAGGCGCTGACGAAGGAACGGTCGGTCTGCCAGATCGCCGCGTAGTGGCGGGCGGCCTCGGCACCGGCCCCCGCGGCCTCCAGGGCGAACGCGAGGGCCAGCCTGGCCGCGCTCTCTCCGGGGAACCACGAGTAGAGGCCGTCGAAGTACCGCACGGCCATGCCTGCGTCGCCGGAGGCCAGCTCGGCGACCCCCCGGTACCACCACAGCCGCCAGTCTCCCGGCAGGTCCTTGCCCGCCGCCGCGTACAGGGCCTCCGAGACGGGACGGCCGAGCTCGCTCAGCACCCTGATCAGCGCGAGCGAGGTCTCCGGGGTGGGAGGCGCGGACTCCAGCACCGCGATCAGCTCGTCGGGGTTGCCGGAGGTGAGTCCCGCGAGGAAACCGGCCGCGGGGTCGAGCGGGTCGACCAGGGGGACGGGCAGCGCGGACGCGGCGTCCGGCCGGTTGAGCTCCCCGAAGACCTGGCCGGTGGTGGCCGGGGCCAGGTCGGTGCCCACGGCGGTGCGCTCGGGGCCGAAAACGCCCGACTGGGCGGGGTGCGGAACGCCCTCCTCGGCGGCCCTGGTCTCCCTGAGCACGCCGACGAGCTGGTCGGACATCTCCCCGGCGTTCTGGAAGCGCCTGCCGGGGTCGGGATCGGTCGCCCGCTGCAGGAACCGCTGGTAGGACTCCCTGCCGGGGCCCATGTCGGGCAGGGGAGTCGTGTTGCCGCCGCTGGCGGGGCTGAACGGGAAGCTCAGCACGGCGAGCGTGCGCCCTACGGTGTACAGGTCGGAGGCGACCGAGGGCCCGCGGGAGGCGATCTCCGGCGCCTGGTAGCCGACGGTCCCGTAGATCGCGCTGTCGGGGTCGTCCACGCGCCGCACCGCGCCGAGGTCGATGAGCTTGAGCTGCTCCTCCACCTGGATGACGTTGGCGGGCTTGAGGTCGCAGTACAGCATGCCCCGGTCGTGCAGGTAGCCGAAGGCCCGAAGGATCTCCAGCCCGTAGGCGATGACCTGGGACAGCGGGAGCGCCTCGCGGTTCTCTGTCTCCCTGAGCCTCGTGCGCAGCAGGTCCTGCAGGGGCTCGCCGCCGACGTACTCCATGACGATGTAGCCGACCATCGTCCCGGTGCCGGGGTCGGGGTGGTTCACGAAGTTGAAGATCTTGACGATGTTCGGGTGGTCCATCGCCGTGAGGTAGCGCCGCTCGGCCTCGGCGGCGGCGAGCGCCTCCAGGTCGCCGGTGTCGAGCAGGCCCTTCATGACCACCCAGCGGCCGTCGAGGTTGCGGTCGGCGGCCAGGTAGATCCAGCCGAGGCCACCGTGGGCCAGGCAGCCCTTGACCTCGTACTGCCCGGCCACGAAGTCGCCCTCGCGGAGCTTCGGCGTGAACGAGAAGCGCTGGCCGCAGTGCGGGCAGAACCCCTCGGGCCTTCCCGGCTGGCCGTCCCTGCGGCGGCCCACCGGCTTGCCGCAGTCGGGGTTGCCGCAGAAGCGCCGGTCCTCCGGCACCACGGGGTCGGCGAGGACCACCGCCGAGGGGTCCCGGTAGGGCACCGGGGGCACCTCGACGAGTCCCATGCCGAGCATGCCCCTGCGTGCCCGGGTGCTCGTGCGCCGGGAGCCGCCGCCGAAGCCGGTGGACGCCGTGCCGGCCGAGCTGGTGACGCCCGTGCCGGGCACGCCGATGGACGGCCTGGTCATCGAGCCCTGCGGCACCGCGCCGGAGGCCGGCCCTCCCGCCGAGGGCCAGGCGGGCGCGGGACGGCCCGGCGCACTCGGCGGCGGCGTGCCCTGGGGAGGCGCGACCACCCCGGACGGCGAGGAGGGCCACGCGGTGACCGGCCGGCCCGAAGCACCGACGCCGGGAGGACCCAGCGGCGCACCCTGGGGCCACGCCGTCCCCGGCCCGCCGGGCGCGGGCCCGTTCTGGGATCCGCCGTTCCCCGGCCCGCCGGACGCCGGCCCTGACGGGGCCCGCGCGGGCTCGGGCGCGGGGGCCATTCCGCAGGTGTCGCAGTAGCCGTCCACCACCGTCCCGGCGCATCCGGGTTGCGTGCACTTGGTCATCCGGCCGCTCCGATCCGAGTGATGGCCCGCTGGTACTCCGCGACCGCGACGGTCGCCCGCCGCAGATCGCACGGCGCCGACCACAGAAGGTCGCGCGCCGCTCCGTACAGCCCGGCGAGCGTGACGTCCTCCGCGTGGCCGAGGCGCACGGCCTTCGCCTGGTAGGCGGAGAGCCGGCCGCGAAGCTCGTCACGGCGGCCGATCAGTCCGCCGATCGACTCGGCGACCCTGCCCGCCTGCGCGAGCGCCTCCTCGACGCCACGTTCGAGCCCGGTCAGGCGCTCGACCAGCTCCAGCCAGCGGCCCTCGACCGTGCCGAGCGCCCCGAGCCGGTCGCGCAGCGCGGGCGCCTGGTCGGGGAGCTCGGGAAGCGCGGGTGAGGCGATCTTGAGCAGCACCGTGTCGCGGATCCGGCGGACTTCGTCCTCCGCCTCGGCGACGCGCGCGATGCGCTCGCCCAGCAGGCGCGCCCGCTCGGCGTACTCCTCGCGGACCCGCACGGCCTGCTCCAGCGCGCCGCGGCGGGCGGCCACGGCGGCGGCCGTCGCGTCCAGCTCGGCGCGCAGCGCGAGGGAGCCCAGGGGGTCGGTGGTGACCGCGGCGCGGAGGCGGGCGGCCTCGGCGTCGAGGCGGTCGAGCGCGGGGTCGGGCGTGCCGAGCGCGCGCGCGAGGTCCCTCGCCGCGCGGCGGCCGGCGTCGGCCTCGTCGAGCCTGGGCAGCAGCGCGCTCCAGGCGGCGTCCACGGCCCCGATCGTCTCGGCGACCTCGCGGTACGCCTGGTCCATGCGGGCGAGGACGACGTCGAGGGTGATCCACTCGCCGACGGCCCGGAGCAGGGAGCGCTTCTCGACGGGCACGTCGTCGGGCTTCAGCTCCACCGAGGGACCGGTGAGCAGCGTGGTCAGCGTGGCGATGTCGGGCCTGTTGACGGCCCTGATCTCCTGGGCCCGGTCGAGCACCCGGCGATAGGTGTCGAACAGCCACCACAGGGTCACGAGCCTGACCTGCGCCTGCTCCCAGCGCCGCCCGGTCTCCCCGGTGGGGGTCAGGCCCTTGAGCAGCTCGTGGCTCGGGTGCCCGTCGAGGTCGAGCAGGTCGCCGGCGATGCGGTCGCGCTCCTCCATGCGGCGGCGCAGGGCGTGGTCGATTCCCTCAAGGCTCATCGACGGGCCGGCGGCCCCACGCATGCCCAACGCTCCGCGCCTCCCCCAGGTGTCGGACGGACCAGTCCATCTACATACACATTCTTTCCACATTTTTTAGGCGCGCGTGCGCCGGGCGGGTCCGTGAAGGCAGGTATTCGATCACATACCGGTCACATCGCCGTTACGCGAGGGAGGCCGGCGGCATGTGGAAGGCGTCTTCGCACGTCGTACGGGCACCGCGCCGCGGCAGAGGGAGCGCCGGGAGCGTCCGGGGTCACCGCGTGACGAGCCAGTTCCAGATGCTCCTGACGACGTCGAAGCCCACGTCGGCGACGACGCCGAGCCGCCGGGTGACGGCCTGCTTGATGAGGTGCTCGATAGCGGCCTCGTCGCGGTACTGCACCGCGTAGTCGAGCCGCGTGAGGTATTCGGCGTCCTCCCGGCGCCTCGCCTCCACCGCCTGGTGGATGTCGTCATCGTCGATCATGGCTGGTCTCTCGCATCGGCGGGACGGCGGTTCCGGCGGGCCGCCGGTGGGGTGTCACAGGGGGAACCGCGCCGGGTCCGCGGCCCTGACGCCGCGGACGCCGTCCCAGAGCACGAAGTTGCCGTACTCCCGCATCGCGGAGACCGGCACGCCCGCCAGCTCGGCGGCGTCGTCGAGCACCCGCTGGAACCGGAAGACGGCGGTGGGTCCCAGCTTGTTGACCACGCTGACCATCAGCCGCGCGAGGTTGAAGCGGAACAGCGCCGAGCAGGGCAGGACGCGGTGGTTGTCACGCAGCCGGGAGAAGACCGCGGCGTGCTCGGGGTGGGCGGCGGAGTACCTCTCACGCACCCGCTCGGAGAAATGGCCCCGGTAGTGGACGGCGTGCCTGTCGAAGCTCAGCCTCTCGTCCGACACCGTGAACTCCCCGGTGTTGAACGTGCCGGCGCGCAGCAGCTCGCACCATGGTTCGATGACCGTCTTCTCGACGTAGTCGGCCTTGCGCTGCAGCCGGGCGGCCAGTGCCGGGCTGGGGACGAACGAGCCGTGGCGCCCGCGCATGTCGAAGATCCACGGCGGCGGGGTCAGCATGTCGGCCTTGGTGAGGACGAACGTCAGCTTGCTGACGACCTCCCTCCGCAGTTCCGGGCCGGCGCCCTTCAGGATCCGGTCCAGGTGGCGCGTCTCCTCGGCCGTCGAACGGCTGTCGGCGTGAACGGCCCATATGACGACGTCGGACTCGGAAAGCCTGTCCAGGTACATCGACCTGTACGCGAGATCGGCGCCCGCCGACTCCCCCATTCCAGGCATATCCCAAAATGTCAGCATATGACCAGAATTACCGGGGACTGAGATGGCGTGCGGCTCGCGGGTGACCGGTTTCAGGTCGCCCACCGGCAGCTGCGTGCCGAACAGGGCATTGAGCAATGACGACTTTCCAACACCCGTTTGACCCATTATTGCTACACTTAAAGGCCTATTAGCCTCGACGTCACGTTCGTGACGTACGCTCTGCCTGACCTCTTCGAGCTGGTGCTCGTCGAGCGCGTCAACCGAAATTCGGTCGATCCTTGCCACGCGCTCACCTCACGTCATAGCGTTAACAAGTGTTTACGGCTGTTTTCTGCCACCGGCCCCATCGTGGCCATTGATCCTTGCGATGACCTTGCGGGGAAGGCCGTCGATGGAGAATCGCAAACCGATCCCCGGCGGTGAACGTGGCGAGATTCGATATCAGACTGCTCGGCGAGGTCTCGATCCTGGTGGACGGAGCGCCGAGGAAGCTCCTCCCGCAGACGGCCAAGGCCCTCGCCATGCTCGTCTCGGCCAAAAACCCGATCCCGCAGAACAACCTGGCCGCCGCCCTCGGGCAGGGCCCCGACTGGCCGGTGCCCGACGTGGCGCCCCCGCTGTCACGGCTGCGGCAGGCCCTCGCGGGCAGCGGGCTCGACATCCCGCCCGCCAAGTGGTCCCACGCGTACGAGCTGGTGGAGAAGCGGCAGGGCCACCTCGCGGCGACGCTGGACGCCTCCCGGTTCGAAAGGCGGGTGCGCGAGGGGCGGGAGCTGTACGAACAGGGGGACCTCACCGCGGCCATGGCGGCCCTGCGCGCGGCGGCGGGCGAGTGGAGGGGCGCGCCCTTCGCCTCGCTGGCAGCCGGCTGGAGCCTGCCGTGGGTCTGCGAGACCTACCGCGCCAAGCTGGATGAGCAGCGCAAGGAGCTGGTGCGGCTCGTCGCCAGGATCGCGCTCCAGCAGGGCCGCTACGAGGACGCGGCCTTCCTCGCCGAGGGCGTCGTCGCAGAGGGGCAGGACGACACCACGGCGGTGTGGCTGCTCCGCTTCCTCACCACCCTGCGGGAGGACGGCGGCGCCGCGGCCGGACGCCTGGTCGAGCGGCGCCGGCCGCTCTCGCGGGGCGACGAGGCGGTGCGCCGCGCCGACGACCTGCTGGCCCTGCACGAGCACGGCTTCGACGTGCGGGCTCCGCTCGGCGCGGGCGGGGAGTCCGGGGAGCAAGGCGGTCCCCCGGTCCTGATCGGCCGCAGGCGGGAGGTCCTGGAGCTCTCGCGCCTGGTCGACCGGCTGGGCGGCGGCGACGCAGGGGCCCTCGCGGTGTGCGGCGTGGGCGGCATCGGCAAGACCCGCCTGCTGAGGGAGGCCGCCCACCTGGCCGCCCGTACGCGGGTGCGCATGGTGACCGTGATGTGCCAGGAGCTCGACGGCCTGCAGCCGTGGCGCGAGCTGTCCGGGGCGCTCTGGGGGCACCTGCGGCGCGACCTGTCGAGCCCCGCCGAGCCGATCAGCGCCCAGGAGCGGGACACCCTGGCGAAGCTCATGTCGGCGGGCGCGCTCGGCGACTCCCCCGTGCGGCCCGGGCACGAGCGCGACCCGAGGGAGCTGACCTTCCTGCTGACGAGCCTGCTGCGCCGGGCCGCCGGCGACGGGCTGCTGGTCGCCTTCGACAACGCGCACCTGCTCAGCCCGTACGCCGAGGAGCTGCTCCAGCACGTCAGGAGGGGGCTCGGCCCGGCCCCTGTGGGTTTCGTCCTCGCCACAAGGGCGGAGGCGGCCCACTGGAAGGAGGTGATGGACACCGTGACCGTGTCCCCACTGACCGTGGACGAGGTGGGGCAGTGGCTCGGCCAGGTGTGGGGCAGGGAGCCGACTCCGGACGAGACCAAGGAGGCCACGCACGTCACCGACGGCCTGCCGCTGGAGCTGTGCGAGCTGTCCGAGCCGTCCGAGCGTGGCGAGCCGCGCCCCGCCGGCGCCCGCACCGGCCCCGCCTTCCACTGGCTCGCGGCCGCCGCCATCACCGCGCTCGGCCTCGACATCGACACCGCCCTGGTGACACGGATGCTGGGGCTCTCACCCGGCGAGGCCGACCGCAACCAGGCGCTGGCCGCGGCGGGAAACGCCATCAGGGGCCACGACCGGGTGTGCTTCCCGCACGACCGCTCGCGCGAGGGCGTGCTCGACGACCTGAAGCGCGATCCCGCCCTGGCCAGAGACCTGCACCGCCGGGCCTTCGAGGCGCTGTCCGAGCGTATGGCCACCACGGGCTGGGTCGATCCCGCCCTGCCGGTGCGCATCGCCCAGCACGCGCGGGCCGCCGGAGCCGGCGTCCCGCAGGAGCGCGCGGCGACGGCCTGCCTGGACGCGGCGCGGGCCGAGCAGCGCGGGTTCGGCGTCGAGAGCGCGGTCGCCTGGGCGCACATCGGGCTCGGGCTCCGGTGCGACGCCGCCACCCGCGCCGGGCTGCTGATCACGCTCGGCGACGCGCTCAGCGACGGCGGCGACATGGACGAGGCGGGACGCCGCTACCTGTCGGCCTACCAGACGGCCGAGGGGCTGCCGAGGCTGGCGGCCGCGGCGGCCGTCCGGCTGGCCCGCAGGTGGTCCGCCCCCGGCCAGGTCGACCAGCAGCTCACCCACCTGCTCCAGGCAGCCATCGCCGGGCTCGGCGACGACTCCGGCGAAGAGGCCGTGGGGCTGCGCCTGCAACTTCAGGCACACCTCGCCAAGAAGCGGGCGATGGCGGTCGGCCAGAGCGCCGGCGGGGTGCCGGCGGGGGTGGAGCTCGCCCGCGCCACGCTGCTGGAGCTGCCGGTGAGCGGTGACGCCCTTGTGCGGTGCGAGGTCCTCGACGAGTGCCGCTGGGCGCTGTTCGACCACGCGCACCCGGGCGAGCTGCTCGACATCGCCGGGTGGCTCCACGACGCGGGGATCCAGGCGGGGTCGGCGTACTTCCAGAGCGAGGCCATGGTCGCCCTGGCCGTCGACCAGCTCAGGCTGGGGCTGCTCAGCGAGGCGCTCGGCAGCGTGGACAACCACCGCAGGCACGTCGCCCGCAACCCCCGCGCGCTCGGCCCCTGGCTCCAGAACACCCTGGACACGGTGATGGACCTGTGGAACGGCGACTTCCAGCGCGCCGAGGAGCGCCTCATGGGCGAGTCCCTGCGCATGGTCGAAGAGCTGTCCGCCGACCAGGCCGTCCCCGCGGAGACCCTGCGGCAGACCTGGATGGGGCAGTACTACTGGCTGCTCCACGAGCGGGGACGGATGGGCGAGCTGTTCGGGTCGGGGCTGGCCCGGCAGATCGAGCAGCACGGGTACTTCCCGATCTGGCGGGCCGCGCACGTGCTCGCCCTGTGCGAGGCCGGGCAGCACGACGAGGCCGCCGACCGGCTCGCGGCCATCGTGCGCGAGACGTCCGGCCTGGACGCGCTGCCGCCCCACGGGTGGACGGTGCCGACGCTCGCGGTCCTGGCCGAGGCGTGCGCCCTGATCGGCGAGGCCGGGGTCGAGGGAGCCGAGCTGGAGGCCCACGTGCCGCTCCTGCGCGACCGGCTGGCCGCCTATCCAGAGGAGATCGTGCTCGCCGGGTGGCCGACCGCGCTGCTCGGGCCGACCGCGCGGTTCCGCGGGCTGCTGGCCATGATCTCGGGCGACGCGGCCGGGGCGCTGCGCTGCTACGAGGAGGCGACGCGCATGGTGTCGGGCGCGCCGCCGCACATGGCGAGGATCCAGCTCGACCGCGCCAAGGCGCTGCGGCTGCTCGACCGGTCCGACCCGACGGGCGAGGCGACGCGCCTGCTGCACCGCTCGCTCCGCGTGGCCGACCGCCTGGGCATGGCACGGGTGGCCGCCGAGGTCCGCTCGCTCCTGGCGGAGAGCTGACGGCCGGGCCGGCTCCCCCGGAGGCCCCGCGCGGGGCGATCGCCGCGGGGGCGGGCCGGACGGCCGCGGGTGGCCCATAATGGGCGCATGTCCACGCAGGTGCCGAGCCGCTACGACGACATCGCCGACCGGGTGCCCAGGTCCCTGTCCGACCTGCGCGGCCCGGCGACCGGCGAGGTGCCCCTGCCCCTGCACCTGTGCTGGTCGGGGGTGCGCGAGTTCGACGTCGCCAACCCCGCGATCCGCCTCGGCATGTACCAGATCGTGATCGCCGAGGGCATGCTCCCCGACGTCGAAGGTTTCCTCGACGCGCGCCTTCTCACGGAGATCTGGCCGAAGCTGCGGCGGCTGATCAACTCTGCGGCCCGTGTGGAGTGGGAGTCGCGGTTCCCCTCGCTGGCCGAGACGGCGAGGGCCCACGAGGCCGAGGTGCGGGCGGAGATCCGCCGCGCCCGCGAGGCGATCCGCGCCAGGGCGGCCTCCTGATGGACATGCCACCGTTCCACCGGCGCATCCTGTCGGCCGCGCTCGACGTGTGCGACGCGCACGGCCTGGTGCTCGCCGGCGGGTACGCCATGCGGGCGCACGGGCTGGTGGAGCGGCCGAGCCAGGATCTCGACTTCGCCACCGTCGCGTTCACCCCGCTTGAGGAGATCACCGAGGATCTGGCGAGGGCCCTCGAACGCGACGGGCTGGAGGTCGAGCAGCAGCGTGACAGCCCCCGGCTGGCCCGGCTGACGGTGAGCGATCCGGCGGCCGAAGGGCAGGTTCACTCTCAGGTTGGGGGATGACGGACCCGCGGGGACGGCGAAGGATGAAAGACGGCCGTCCGAGGCGCCATCGCCGGAAGGAGCCGCGATGATCGGCATCGACATCCCCCTCTGGGCCGCGCGGCTGCGAGCGTGGCGGCGGGGCAAGCTCTGGAGCCGTGAGGATCTCGGGCAGCGGCTCGCCGGCGCGGCGGACGAGGACACCCGTGACCGCCTGCCCGCCGGGGAGGAGCTCACGGAGACCTTGCGCTCGTGGGAGACCGGCGAGCGGCGGCCGGACGAGCGGCAGGCCGAGTTGCTCTGCCGCGTGTACGGCGCGGGCGAGGGCGAGCTGTTCGGCGGGGAGAGCGGGGAGCCCGCCGGCACGGCGCTCTGGCACCACCTGACGGGGATTCCGCTGGTGCCGGGCCGGTTCACGCCCGAGGAGGAGGAGCGCACCGGCCGCGCCATCGAGAACCCGGCGCGGGCCGACATCGAGACCGTCGCCTACCTCGAAGCCCTCCTCGACGCCTGCGCGAGGCCCGCCCGCCGGCCCGCCGACCTGGCCGACGTCCTGTCCCCGGTCTTCGTCCTGATCCAGGGCTTCCGCGGCGACGCCAGGCCGTCCGTCCGCCGGGCCCTGATCACACTCTCGTCGGAGGACGCCGAGACGATCAGCCGCATGCGCTACGAGGCGGGCGACCTCGACGAGGCCCTGCGCTGGTCCGACCGCGCCCGGCGCGCCGCCGGCCAGTCGGAGGACGAGGGGCTGGTGGCGTACACGCTGGCCAGCCGCGCGGGGCTGACAGGGCCGGGCAGCGATCCCGGCGAGGTGGTGGAGATCGCCGTCGCCGCCCGCGAGCGCCCGGTCAGGGAACACGCGGCCCCGTCTCCGCGCCTGGAGGCGATGACCCGCCTGCGCGAGGCGCAGGGCCACGCGATGGCCGGGGAGGAGGACATGTGCCACCGCCGCCTGGAGGAGTCCGCCGAGCCGCCCGAGGCCGAGCCTGAGGAGCGTACGAGGTACACGTTCGGCTACTCCCCCTCGCTGCACGACGTGCTCGCGGCGGAGTGCTTCCTCGACCTCGGCCATCTGGACGACGCGATCGAGATCCTGGAGCGGGAGCTCACCTCCGCCCAGGTGAGCACCGCGACCGCCTACGACCTGGCCCGCCTCGCCCACGCGTACGCCGACGCGCACGAGAGCGAACGCTCCGCGCAGGTCGCGCGCCGCGCACTCGATCTGGCCAGGCAGACCGGCGCGGCGCGCGCCCTGCGCGAGCTCCGCCTCACGCGAAGCGGTCTGCTCCCCGGCCCGCGGCGGCGCCGGCCGTGGAGGCCGGGAACGCCGGGGGCACCGGGAGGACCGCGCTGGGCGACATGAGCGCTCCCGCGGCTAGGCGGTTCAGGCGGTTCTTGGGCAGAGCCGTTTCAGTTGGTCAGGCGGGCATCGACGTACCGAGCTCCAGCGTGGAGGGCAGCTCGGCGCGGCTGGTGATGTCCAGCTTGCGGTAGGTGCGGGTCAGGTGCTGCTCGACGGTGCTGACCGTGACGTACAGCTTGTCGGCGATCTCGCGGTTGGTGTAGCCGGCCGCGGCCAGCACCGCGACCCGCCGCTCGGCGTCGCTCAGGATGGCCGTCACGTCGGCCACCTCCGTGGCCGAGCCCGTCACGGCGGCGCCGCCGCCGTCGCCGTCCCGCGTGAGCGACCGGCTCAGCGGGTCTGCGTGGCACTCCTGCGCCACCGCGCGGGCCCGGCCGCCGATCATGCCCGCCCGCCGGTACTCGCCGAGCGAGTGGAAGGCCTCGGTCAGGTCGACGAGCACGCGCGCCAGCTCGTACCGGTCTCCCCCGGACTGCAGGAGGTCACCGGCCTGGCGGAGAAGCATGGGACGGTGACGGGGCTCGCTGGTGGCCGACAGCAGGCGCATGGCGATCCCGTGCACGCGCGGCGCGCCGGTCCCGCAGCGCCTGATCTGCTCCTCCACCAGGCGGCGGGCCTGGTCGGGCCTTCCGAGGCGCAGGCACGCCTCCGCCGCCTCGGTCCGCCACGGGATCAGCCAGGGCACGTCGAGGTCCCACCTGCCCATCAGCTCCCCGCACCGCTGGAAGTCCCGCAGCGCGAGCTGCGCGTGGTCGGTGGCCAGGCTGTAGCGGCCACGGGCGTGCAGGTAGTGCAGTCCCCACCGGGTCTGGAACATGGCGTCCGGCACGGGCTGGTCGAGCAGCTCGTTGACGGCGTCGTGGTTGCCCATCGCGGTGGAGGCGATCACGAGGCTGGACAGCGGGCCGCCGACCGCGACGCCCCAGCCGCTCAGCGGGATGATGTCCAGGGCGAGACGGCCGTGGAACTCGGCGCCGAGCATGTCGCCCTGGCGCAGCGCGATCTCCGCCCTGATCGCCGACAGCCGTGCCCGCCTGCTCGGGGCGTGCCTCGACGAGGCCTCGTCGATGAACAGGTCGCACCACGGCGCCGCCTTGTCGGGCCGCCCGCCGTAGGTCAGGGCGAGCAGGGCGCTCTCCACGGTGTCCATCGACATCTCGTCGAGGCGGGAGCTGCGCAGGATCCGCTCGACCACGGCCACGATCTCGTCGCGCGGCCCCCGGGTCAGCACGGCGGCGAGCGTGATCGCCGACTCGAGGCGCCGGTAGGCCGCCACCGACAGGATGGCCGCGCGGGACTGCTCGCCGGTCACCTGGGGGAGCTGGGAGAGGAACGGGGTGTAGGAGCAGCGCAGCCAGGGGCGGGTGACCACGAGCTCGGTCACCGTGTCCGCGTCCAGCTTCTCGCCCGACTCGCTGAGGTGCTTGAGCACATCCTGGGCGTCGTCGAACTTGCCGTGCCACAGCAGGGCCTTGGCCAGCACGACCGCGTCGCTGCCCCGCAGCTGTCCCTTGTGGAGCGCGTCGGTCAGCTCGGGGAAGTGCCCGGTGGGCGTGCTCGGGTTGATCCGCCACTCGGCCCGCATGAGCGCGGTGGTGATCCTCACCCGCTGGTGGTCGTCGGTGCTGATCCGGCAGGCCAGGCGGAGGTACTCCACCGCGGGCGCCACGCGGCCGTCGCGCAGGGCGTGCCGCGCGGCGTCCTCCAGGACGTCGACCGCCCAGTGATCGTCGACGCGGCTCGCGTGCAGGAGGTGCTCGGCGATCACCGTGGTCGAGCCGCCGCTGTCGTACGCCAGCTCCGCGGCGCGGCGGTGCAGCGCGCCCCGCTCGCCGGCGTCGAGCTCGGCCAGTACGGCCGCGCGGGCCGCCTCGTGGCGGAAGCGGCCCATGGTGAGCAGCCCGGCGGTGGCCAGTGCCTGAAGCTCGCGGGACACGAACTCCGGGCCGACCTTCAAAAGCCGGTCGAGCGAGGCGGGCTCGCCGAGGATGGCGAGCCCCCACGCCACCTGCAGCATCTTCGGGTCGGCGCGGTGCAGGCAGGAAATGACGGCCTGCCCGTATCCGTCCCCCGGGACCAGCTCGGCGGGTGGCTCGCCCGCGGCCCGCGTGGCCGCCTGGTAGTCCTCCACCAGCCCGGCGGTGAGCAGTGGGTTGCCGCCGCTGAGCGCGTACCACTCGCCGGCGAACCGCTCGGCGCTCTGGGTCCCGAGCTGCTCGGCCACCAGGCTCATCACCCCCGCCTGTGACAGCGGTGTGAGCTGGATGCGGCGGCAGTGGGGCTGCCGGAGCAGTTCGGTCGGGAAGGAGGTCTCGGCGTACCGCCCGTGGGTGGAGTGGCTGAACACCGCCACGATCGAGGCGAACCGCACCCGCCGCGACAGGTAGGCCAGGCAGAGCAGCGACGCCCGGTCGGCGTGGTGCACGTCGTCGACCACGATCATCAGAGGGTAGCGCTCGGACAGTTCGAGCAGCACGGTGCAGAGGGCGTGCACGATCTGCGCGTCCACCTGCTTCAGGGTGTCGGTCTCGGGACCGGAAGACATGACGGTGCGGGCCCCCTCCCGCAGGAGGGCCATGGCGCGTTCACGTTCCTCCAGGACAAGCGGGGCGTCCTGGATCAGCTGGCCGAGGACGCCGAGCGGCAGATCCCTCTCGGCCAGGGAGCCCGTCGCCGTGATGGGCAGCGCGCCCAGCTCGGCGGCCTGCTCGGCGAAGGAATGCAGCAGCTCGCTCTTACC
Source organism: Sphaerisporangium sp. NPDC088356 (assembly GCF_040685555.1). NCBI lineage: Bacteria > Bacillati > Actinomycetota > Actinomycetes > Streptosporangiales > Streptosporangiaceae > Sphaerisporangium > Sphaerisporangium sp. NPDC088356. The sequence goes on along the minus strand of NZ_JBFBIK010000044.1, from coordinate 10,782 downwards.
GGTGGCGACGGTACCGCTTACCAGGGCGACCCGGCCCTTTCCCATGATGGCGCTGGCGAGTAGGCCCTCCAGGGAGGCAAGTGCCTCCTGTCGTTCGATCAGGCTCATGACGAGCCTCCCTTTTTCCCGACGAATTCCACATGTCGCCGCGGATCAGAAGCGCAGCGCGAGAGATGAACGGTCGTGTGCGCGGATCCAATGAATCGCGTACACGCCGTTTCCCCGCCGAACTCGCCGCATGATCGGGGCGCCTTTCCGATTGTCCGTACTTGTCCGTTTTTGGTGACAATGGCCACGCTAAGCTTCGGCGCCTTCCAGCTCTTATCGGGCGGCTATCGTCGCGAGGCCATCGTCGGGCGGGACGGACGGGACGGACGCGGAGCGGGCACGCCGAGGTCGCCGGGCTCCCCCGCCTGCGCGGGAACGGCGCCCGCCTCGGGCCGGGGCGTGGGGGGCGCCGGCTCGAGGCGGGCACGGGTGACGGCGGAACGCACCGCCGACAGCGAGGCCGCCTCCACGTCGCGATCGACGCCCGCGCCCCAGAACGTCCTGCCGTCGACCCGGCACTCGGCGTAGACGACCGCTTCGGCACCGGCCTCCCGGGGCACGGCCGGGGCGCACGCGCTGCGGTGCAGGGCCCGTACGTCCACGCCCCACCGCGCGAGCGCGCCGCGCACGCCGCGGACCGACTCCGACCGCGCGCCGCCGACGTCGAACGGCTCGCCGTCGATGTGGAGCTCGGCCGTCACGGGCTCGCCGGTGAAGACGAGCGGGAGGGGGAGCAGCGGGTACTCCACATACCGCCGGTCGAAGAGCCGCCTGACGCCGTCGGGCGTGATCTCCCCGCCCTCGGCGTCGGCCAGTTCCTGGACCACGCCGACGAAGTCGACCTGCAGCGGGCGCGGCAGGTTCATCCCGTGCCGGGCGCTCATGACGTAGGCCACGCCGCCCTTGCCCGACTGGCTGTTGATCCGGACCACCGCCTCGTACGTGCGGCCGACGTCCCGAGGGTCGAGCGGCAGGTAGGGCATCTCCCAGGGAAGGTCTCCCGCCCGCACCCCCGCCTCGCCGGCGGCGTGCTCCATGGCGTCGAAGCCCTTCTTGATCGCGTCCTGGTGCGAGCCCGAGAAGGACGTGTAGACCAGGTCGCCGCCGTACGGGTGGCGGAGGTGGACCGGGATCTCGTTGCAGTACTCCACCGTGCGGCGGACCCCGTCCAGGTCGGAGAAGTCGATGCCCGGATCCACGCCGTGGGTCAGCAGGTTGAGCCCGAGGGTGACCAGGCAGACGTTGCCTGCCCGCTCCCCGTTGCCGAACAGGCAGCCCTCGACGCGCTGCGCCCCGGCCAGCAGGGCCATCTCCGACGCCGCGACGCCCGTGCCGCGGTCGTTGTGGGGATGGATCGACAGGCAGACGTGCGGCCTCCGGGAGAGGTTGCGGTCCAGCCACTCGATCTGGTCGGCGAACACGTTCGGCAGCGAGCGCTCGACGGTCGTGGGGAAGTTGAGGATGATCTCGCGCCCGGCCTCCGGCCGCCAGACGTCCATCACGGCCTCACAGACCTCCAGGGAGAAGTCGAGCTCGGTGTCGTTGAAGAGCTCGGGCGAATACTCGAAGCCGAGGTCGCACCCGCTCAGCAACTTGTCCGCGTATTTCATGACCAGCCGGGTGCCCTGTACCGCGAGGTCCTTGCATTCGTCGCGGTTCATCCCGAAGACCACGCGCCGGAACAGCGGCGACGTGGCGTTGTACAGGTGGATCGTGGCGCGCGGTGCGCCTTCGAGGCTCTCCACCGTGCGCCTGATCAGCTCGTCGCGCGCCTGCACAAGGACCGAGATGCGCACGTCGTCGGGGATCAGGTCGCGCTCGATCAGCCTGCGCACGAACGCGAAGTCGTCCCGGCTCGCCACCGGGAACCCGACCTCGATCTCCCGGTACCCCATGCGCACCAGGAGGTCGAACATCGCCATCTTCCGATCGGGGGTCATGGGGTTGGCCAGCGACTGGTTGCCGTCGCGCAGGTCGGTCGAGAGCCAGCGCGGAGCCGAGGTGATGGTCCTGTCCGGCCAGAGGCGGCCGGGCAGCGCCACGGGCGTGAACGGGTGGTAGCGGGCGGCCGCGGGCCTGCCCGCCTTCGGGGTGTGCGCGAGGTGCGCCGCTCTCGTGGTGCCGGGGGTCGTCACTGTCGTGTTCCCTTCTCCGCCTGGACCGGCCCGGGCACCGTGCCTCGCTCGGGACGGCGGACGCCGGGACGGGCCACAGCACGAATACCGTCGATCACGCGATCCTGAAATGCGTCGAATACGAATACGGGGAGAGCATCACCTGAATCTGGTAGGCATCGGCCTCGTCCTGCATGCGGAAAGTCACGATTATCTCGGGATACGCCGCGCTAAGCCCCAGGCCGACGAAATAGTAATCGCTGTCGAACCTGATGCGATAAAGGCCGCGGTCGAGTTTCTTGTCGCGCCATTCGCATATCCGGCCCTCGCTGTCGGTCTCCGCGCCGGCCAGGTCCTCCCAGCCTCCGTGGGCGTCCCGTTCCAGGCGCGCACGTACACCGGCGGCCGAGCGGCCGTAAACGCCGTCCAACGCTTGCGCAGTAATACTCATGTCAAGAACACCTATCTGCCGGCCCGCCGAGACGGACAGCTCCAAGCGCCATCGCGGTCGGCGCGCCGGTCGTCCCGGCGCCGTCCGCGCGACGCGCGCACGAGCGGCCCGGCGGAGGGTCGTCCACCCGGCCCGCCGTCCCCGGCCCGACGTGCATGCGTATCCGGGGGGCAGGAAGATGCCGGTGGCACCGGCCAGTCCCGGCCTGCGCGTCAGAGTGCCGCAGGCCGCTATCGGTTCACTTTCGCCCGGCTATTCACGGCTATCACTCGACGCCGCCCCGGAGCATCTCGTCGCAGGTCATACCGCTATCGCAGGCTTCCCGCGACCGTGGCGGACCTGCCGTCCGGCATATGCGCGAAACATAAGAAACCGCCGACTGCCCCCGCGACCTGGACAGATGCCAGCCGAGAAGCGATCCGATAAGAGCCGAATGGTGGCGCTATCTACGTTGAGGGGGTTCCAGCCGATCGGCTGAGGAACACCACCGCGACACCACGAAGAGGTCAGCGAAGATGAGCGCCCACAACAGCCGCCGCGCCTCCCGATTCGTATCCGCCGTCGGCGCCACCGGCGCCTCCCAGAAGGCGGCCCCGGCCCGTGCGGGATCCTCCTCGTTCACGGTGTCCCCAGCAGGCACGAATGCCTCGCTGCCCCCCATGCGGGCCGCCGGCGGCAACACCCCGTGGGGCTGACCCGGCCGGCGCGATGCTGCGGCTCCGTGTCCACATCCGGCCTCGCCGGAGCGCTCTCCACCGGGTCACCAGGTTTACCGGGTGTCCTGACCACTACATAAATCTACCTATATCAGGACATATCACAGTTCGGAAGCGTGCTCGGCGGGCCTCGGATGGTTGCACGCGCAAATAAGTATGCGGATTCAGAAAGTATTCGTAGACTCTCTATAGATCCGAACCTCGTATAGTAGTACGATCCAGACATAAGTGACATCGCCATATGTGACCAGCTCGCGCCCGACAGTATCTGCGCACGGTGTCATAGACCGGCCAATGCCGATGTTTACTACGGGGTGGATCTGCTGAACCACGCACCTGGTACCTCTCGGTACCTCTCGCATCGGAGGGTGAGCGAACTTCCGGAATGGGCCGCGAGCTTTCATGCGAGGAGATGCAGGGTGGAATTCGGGATTCTGGGAGCTCTCGAAGCGTCTGAGGCAGATCGGCGGCTGGATCTCGGGGGAATCAGGCAGCAGATCGTGCTGGCGGTCCTCCTGCTCGACGTGAACCGGGTCGTCACCATCGGCCGGCTCATGGAGGCCATCTACGGCGACGAACCGCCGACCACGGCCCGCGCGCAGGTGCAGATCTGCATTTCATCCCTTCGCCGCCTGTTCTCCGCGAACGGCAACCCGGACATCATCTCCACCCAGTCACTGGGATACGCGATCCGGGTCGCCGCCGACCAGATCGACGCCCAGCGATTCGAGAGCCTGACGCTGCGGGCGCGGCACGCCCGCGAGGCGCGCAACGTCAACGAGGCGATAAAGCACTATCGCGAGGCCCTGTCGCTGTGGCGCGGGCCCGCCCTCGACGGGATCGACAGCAGGCTCGTCCAGTCGGCGGCGAGCAGGCTCACCGAGAACCGCGTCACGGCCAATGAGGACTGCATCCAGCTGGAGCTGGATCTCGGCCGGCACCACGAGCTGGTCGGCGAGCTGACCGAGCTCACCGACGAGTACCCCCTGCGCGAACGGCTTCGCGGCCAGCTGATGACGGCGCTGTACCGATCAGGGCGGCAGGCTGAGGCACTACAGGTCTACCGCAACGCCCGCCGCACGATGATCGAGGAGCTGGGCATCGAGCCCAACGAGCGGCTGCAGCAGCTCGAACACGCGATCCTCACCTCCGACGAGAGCCTGGACCCGCCCCCGCCGCCGGTGCAGGAGAAGGTGGTGATCCAGTCGCCGCCGACGGTCCCGACCATCCCGGGGATGCTGCCGACCGACATCGCCGACTTCACCGGCCGCACCAAGCAGATCGAGGACATCCGGCAGCGCCTGATGCTCGCCACCGAGGACCGCTCGCGCTACGCCGTGCCCATCATCGTGATCGTCGGCAAGCCCGGGGTCGGCAAGACCACCGTCGCGGTCCACGCCTCCCACAGCGTCGGCGAGCGCTTCCCCTACGGCCAGCTCTTCGCCGACCTGCACGGCGGGGCGTCCCGCCCCACCAGCCCCATGCAGGTGCTGGAGCGGTTCTTGCGCGTACTCGGCGTCTCCGGCACCGCGATACCCGACGGCCTTGAGGAGCGGGCCGAGATGTACCGCGCGATGCTCGCCGACCGCAGGATGCTCATCGTGCTCGACGACGCCGGCAGCGAGAGCCAGGTGCTCCCCCTGCTTCCCGGCAATCCGTCCTCGGCGGTCATCATCACGAGCCGCAGCCGTCTCGCGGGGCTGGCGGGCGCCGTCCACATCGACCTGGAGACCTTCGACTCCGACCAGTCGGTGAACCTGCTCTCCCGCATCGCCGGGATCGAGCGGGTGCAGTCGGAGATCGAGGCCGCCGAGGCCCTGTCGGAGCTGTGCGGCCACCTGCCGCTCGCGCTGCGCATCGCCGGGGCGCGCCTGTCGGCCCGCCCCCACTGGAGCATCGAGCAGCTCGTCAGCCGCCTGGAGGACGAGACGCGCAGGCTCGACGAGCTCAAGCACGGCGAGATGGGCATTCGCGCCAGCATCTCCGTGACCTACGACAGCGTCGGTGAGGACGCCCGCCGCCTGTTCCGCCGCCTGACGATCCTGGACGCCCAGATCTTCTCCGCCTGGGTCAGCGCGGCCCTGCTCGACCAGCCCCTGTCCACCGCGCAGGACCTGCTCGACGATCTGGCCGACGCGCAGCTCATCGACACCACGGGCGTCGGGTACGGCGTGCACAGCCAGTACCGCTTCCACGACCTCATCCGCGTGTTCGCCCGGGAGCGCCTCGCGGCCGAGGAGTCCGCCGCCGAGCGCAACGCGGCGCTGGCCCGCGTCCTCGGCGGGCTGCTCTTCCTCGCCGAGGCGGCGCACCGCCGGGAGTACGGCGGGGACTACGTCCAGATCCACAGCCCCGCCCCGCGGTGGCCGCTGCCCGCCAAGCTGGTCGACCAGCTGGTGGCCTCGCCCCTGCAGTGGTACGAGCGAGAGCGCTCCATGCTCGTGTCCGGCATACGGCAGGCGGCGCAGGCCGGGTTCGTCGATCTGTGCTGGGATCTGGCGATCAGCTCGGTGACGCTCTTCGAGTCGCGGGTCTACCTGGACGACTGGCGCGAGACCCACCAGATCGCGCTGACGGCCACCCGGCAAGCGCAGGACAAGTGCGGGCAGGCGGCGATGCTCTACTCCCGGGGCTCGCTCTACATCACCGAGCAGCGGTTCGGCGACGCGCGCTGCGACTTCGAGGCGGCGGTCCAGCTCTTCGAGAAGATCGCCGACCGCCAGGGGACGGCCCTGGTCATCCGCAACATCGGGTTCCTCGACCGGCTCAGCGGGAGGTTCGCCGACGCCGAGGCCCACTACCGGCGGGCCCTTGAGATCTTCCGGGGCAACGGGGACCAGGTCGCCTCGGCGTACGTGCTGCACAACCTGGCCCAGTTGCGGCTGGAGTTCGACGACCTCCCGGGCGCGCAGCGGCTGCTGTCGGAGGCGCTGGAGTTGAGCCGACGCAGCGGCAGCAGGAGGGTCGAGGCGCAGGTCCTGCACCGCATCGGCCACACCTACCTCCAGTCGGACCAGCCCGCGCTGGCGGTGGAGGTGTTCGAACAGGCGCTCAACGTGGTGCGCGACATCGGCGACCCCACGGGCGAGGCGTACGCCCTGCACGGGCTCGGCATCGCCCGGCTCCGCCGCAGGGAGCTCCCCGAGGCCGAGAGCGCGCTGCAACGCTCGCTGATGCTGGCGAGCACCTCGAGCGAGCACCTCGTGGAGGCACGGGTGCAGCTCGGCCTCGGCGAGCTGGCCAAGACCCGCGACGACTCGCCCCAGGCGGTGATCCATCTGGAGCAAGCGCTTACCTTGTTCAGGCAGATGCACATGCCGCTCCAGGAGGCCCGGACGCTGATCAGGCTGGGCGACGCGCAGCAGGCGGCCGGCGACGGCGACGCGGCGCAGGACTCGCTGAGCCAGGCGCTCGCGCTGACCGACAAGATGGACGCCCCGGTGGCCCAGCAGATGCGCGGGCATCTCACCCAGCGGCTCGCCGAGCAGAGCCTCAAGGACTGACGCACGCCACGGGCACCCTGCGCGAGCTCATCGTCGAGGGAACGCTCGAAGGACTCGCCTCCGCGCGAGCTCGCGGCCCAGTCGGTGGCCGGCCGCGGTCGCTGGACGTCGATGGAATCGAGACGGCCCGAGCGCTGTACGAGATGAAAGGCCAGGACGGCAAGCGCAAGTACACCGTCCAGCAGATCGCGGACCGACTCGGCGTCGGCCGCGCAACCATTTACCGGAACCTCGACTCCGAGCCAAATAAGAAGCATCGGCAACGCCGAACCCGATCGAGCCGGGAGAGTGGTCTGGCTCAGCGCCGAGCATCAGAGCGGCCTCCTGCTGCTCTATGCGGGGACTCGGAGTTCCTGACGTACGCGGTGACGAAACTCCCTCGCGCACGTCTCGGCGTTCCATGGCTTCAACGCCTGCAGGAAATGACTGACGTAGGTGAGGGAGCGGGTGGAGGCGACGTGGGACAGGATGTCCCGGCGGCGCAAGCACTGACCCGGTGCTCGATCTCCGCTCACCCTGAAAGCAGGCTGCGGCCTGCGGTAGTCTCAGCCCTTTCCTTCCCCTTGGCGGGACGTGGCCGGAGGACGCGCTGTCCTCCGGCCCGAGGGATAGAAAGGGCGAAGCGGACGTATGGCGGCTGGCCGATGCACCCACAGCCTCGACATTCGTGACGACGTCGTGGTCAAGCGCTACACCTCGTGGGAGCGAGGAGAGCCCCGCCGGGAATGGGCGGCGCTTACCCTGCTCGCCGAACACGCTCCTGACCTGGCGCCCGCGCCTGTGGAGGCCACGCTGGAGGCTCATCCGCCAATGATCGTGATGAGCAGGCTGCCCGGCCGCATCCTGCGGGGCGAGCACGCCACCGGCGAGCAGCTCACGGCCATGGCCGCCGCTCTGAACCGATTGCACCAGATCCCGGCTGAGGTGGTGCGAGCCGTGGAACCCGCCCCCTGGGGGCCCGCCACCGCAGTGGACAAGACCCGCGCCTGGGCCGACAAGCAGCCCGACCTCGGCGACAACCCGCTCGTGCAGGAGGCGTTCCGCGCAGGGGTCGCTTGGCTGGCCTCCACCGCCCCCGACCAGCTCGTCACGAATCCTCTGCCGCCCGTCCTCGGCCTGGCGGACGGAAACCATGCCAATCTCCTGTGGGACGACCACGAGGGCCGTGTGCGACTGATCGACTGGGAAGACTCCGGCCGCAGTGATCGCGCCTTCGAACTCGGCGAGATAACCGAGCACATCTCCCGCCACGACGGCGCCCTGGACGCAGAGCAACTGCTGGCCTGCATCGACCTGGCCCCCGGCGAAGCCGAGCGGGTGCGCGATTTTCGTCGCCTGATCGCACTGGGCTGGTTTCTCCAGCTCGGCCCCGACGGGCCGGCGACACCCCACAACCCGGTAGGCACCCTGGAACGCCAGGCCGAAAGAGTTCTGCAACTGCTCAGCTGAGCGTACGCGACGGACTTCGAGTCCGCACCGGGCCAAGCCGGGTTTCGGCCCAGAGAACCGGCGTGGGCGAGATGGCCTCGCCTGTCGGACTGGCCTGCCAGTAGGAGTGGAACGGCGAACCGGGTTTAGCGTCACATCCGTTGACGCTGTGGATCCGGCTTAGCCAGGTGCAGCTGCGCCGAACCCTCTGTCTCGAACCAGCCGATCTTGCGGCCCGGGTTCCTCAGGCCGCCAGCGCCCGTACCTTGGCCGGCGCGGTGGAGCCGCGGACGACGAGCTCGGGCTCGAAGAGCAGCTCCTCGGCGGTCGCCGGCGCGCCCTCGATCTGGTTGACCAGCAGCGTCACCGCGGCGCGGCCGACGGCCTCGATGGGCTGGCGGACCGTGGTCAGCGGGGGGTTGGTGCAGTTCATGAAGGCGGAGTCGTCGAAGCCGACGACCGAGACGTCCTGCGGCACCGACAGGCCGAGGCGGCGCACCGCGCGGATCGCGCCGAGGGCCAGCGGGTCGCTGGCGCAGATGATGCCGGTGATCCCCTCGCGGACGAGCCGCGTGGCCACGGCCTGGCCGCCTTCGAGGGAGAACAGGCTGCGCTCGACGGCCCCCGGGGCGATCTCCAGGCCCATGCGCCGCGCCGCCAGGGTGAACGCCTGCAGCTTGCGCCGCGAGGGGACGTGGTCCTCGGGGCCGAGCACCAGGCCGATGCGCTCGTGGCCGAGCGAGATCAGGTGGCTGAACGCCTGCTCCACCGCGACGGCGTCGTCGGTGGACACGCGCGGGAAGTCGAGGCTGTCGGCCGCGGCGTTGACCAGGACGACGGGCAGCCCGAGCCCGAGGAGCCGGTGATAGTGCTCGTGGGGCGCGTCGGCCTCGGCGTAGTGCCCGCCGGCGAACACCACCCCGGAGACCTGCTGCTCCAGCAGCATCTCGACGTAGTCGGCCTCGGAGAGCCCGCCCGCCGTGCGCGTGCAGAGCACGGGGGTGAAGCCGCGCTGCGCGAGGGCGCCTCCGACCACTTCCGCGAGGGCGGGGAAGATCGGGTTGCCGAGATCGGGGAGCACGAGACCGACCAGGCGGGCGCGCTCGCCTCTCAGCTGAGTAGGCCGCTCGTATCCGAGCACGTCCAGTGCGGTCAGCACGGCCGCACGCGTGGTATCGGACACCCCGGGCTTGCCGTTCAGCACACGGCTGACCGTGGCCTCACTGACCCCGACCTTCTTAGCAACTTCCGCAAGTCGACGTGTCACGCCGCAAGCATACTGTAAAAAACGACGCAAGCCGCTGACACCATAGCCGTCGGCTATGGGAGTGCCTTGTCAGCCCCGCTGGCGAGCCCCGGCTCGGCGATTTCCCGGACCGCGACCCATCACCACAGCTAGAGACCGACGAAGCTCGGCGGACGCGGAAAACCGGGCGCCACAAGGGATCCCTCGCCGCGTCCGGCCCGTCCGACCGGCGCTACCGGGTGACGGTTAACACTCCGGCAATATTGCGCAATCTCGTCGACTTATTGCGAGATCGATAGGTGACACGCGTCTCATTCGCTCGGACGTTCGGGCCGCCGGGTCAGCGGTCGCAGCCGGTTGAGGCGCAGGGCGAGCTGGATCTCCAGGGCGCGTTCCGGTGCCTGCCAGCCGTCGCCGAGCAGCCTGCCGACCCGGTCGAGGCGCTGGGTCACGGTGTTGACGTGGATGTGCAGGCGCTCGGCCGTGCGCGACAGGGTCGATCCGGCGCCGAAATAGGTGTCCAGGGTCTGGACGAGCGCGGTGCCGCGGCGCCGGTCGTAGGCGAGGACCGGCCCGAGCGCGGACTCAAGGAATCCGGCGACGTCCCGGTCCTGGCCGATGAGCAGGCCGACGAAGCCCAGCTCGTCGCAGCCGGCCCCCTCCCCCGCGCGCCCGAGCGCGAGCATGGCCTCCGCGCAGCGGCGGGCCTCGCGGTAGGCCTCCGCCACGGCGGCCGGGCCCTGGACCGGGCCCGCGGCGCCCGCCGTGACCGGTGTCCCGAGGGATCCGCCGAGTTCCTTGGCGACCCGCTGGGCCGCCGCCCCCGGTTGGATGCCGGGCAGCAGCAGGATGGTCTCCTCTCCCCGGGCGGCGACCAGCCCGTGGCGGGAGGCGGCGTCGGAGGAGGCCCAGAACGCCGTGCGCTGGCGGGGTCCGGGGTCCCCCGCCCGATGCCTTGCGACGACCAGGATGTGCGGCGCGTCGAGGTCGACCCCGAGCAGCCGCGCCCTGCCGTACATGGCGTCGGAGTGAACGTCCCTGCCCGTGAGGAGGTCGTCCAGCAGCTCTCCTCGCACCCTGCCCTCGGCCGCGGCGGCGGTGCGGCGGAACAGCAGGATCAGGGCGGTGACCAGCGCGGCGCGTTCGAGGATCCGCTGGTCGGCGTCGGACACCTCGTCGGGGGTGCGCAGAACCAGCGTGCCGAGGATCTCGGCGCCCGAGGCCACCGAGGCGACCCACAGGTCGCCGCGCTGGACGGTCCGGCCGAGGCCCCCGG
>NZ_JBFBIK010000043.1:0-58444 GCF_040685555.1 Sphaerisporangium sp. NPDC088356 | reverse complement strand
GCCCGTCGCGCGGTCACCGTTACGATCATGGACCGCTACGGCGTCACAGGATACCGGGAACTCGTCAGGCCCTGGTGGACTCGACCAGGCGGCCGATCTCCGGGAGGACGGCCTCGGCCACGCTGATCTTCCGGTCGATCAGGCCGCTGGCGTGGAAGAGGTCGGCCGCGCGCTGCTGCTCGGCGACGAAGTCCTCGCTGACGGGGTGCAGCCCGAACGGGCGCGTGCGCAGGGCGTGCTCCCAGGCGTCCACGTCCCCGCCGTCCTCGGCCGCGAACAGCTCGGCCGCGGCCCGGGGGTTCTGCCGGATCCAGGCGTCGGACTCCTGCAGGGCCGCCACGATGGCGGCGAGCTCCTCCGGACGTCCCTCGGCGAAGTCGCGGCGGGTGAACCACAGCGAGCGGTGGCTGAACAGCCCGTCCGTCTGGACGAGCTCCCTGACGGAGGCCTCCCGCTCGACCCTGGTGAGCGCGGGGTACGAGCCCACCCAGGCGTCGACCTCCCGGTCGAGGAACAGCTGGGCGGCGTCCCCGTAGGCGTCCACCGGCTCGATGTCCTTCCAGGTCAGCCCGGCCCGGTCGAGGGCGAACAGCAGCAGGGTGGTCTGCCAGGAGCCGTGCCCGAGCGCGACCCGCCTGCCCGCGAGGTCCGCGAGGGAGGTGATGGGCGAGTCCTCGTGGACGACGAGCCGCCCGTTCTCGTGCCGCGAGCCGGAGACCGCCACGTACACGATGTCGAGGCCCTTGCCCTGGGCGGTGACCGGGGGCGTGGAGCCGGTGCCGATGAAGTCGTAGCCCCCGTCGAACAGGTGGTCACCGTGCGCGGAGGGCAGCCCGTCGGTGGGGGCGGGACGGTCCCCGGCGGGCAGGCTGCGCAGGTCGACCCATTCCACGCCGGGAAGGGAACGCTCCAGGGTGCCGCGGTGGCGCAGCACCCACAGCGAGTTGTTGTTGGGGAAGTATCCGACGCGAACGCTCATCAGATGGATCCTTTCGAAGTGGAAAGCGGGGAGTTGTGGCGGATGTCGTGGCCGCGTAGCAGCGGAAGCACCTCCTCGCCGACCCGGTACGCCTCCTCCAGGTGAGGCACGCCGGCGAGGATGAAGGCGTCGACGCCGATGCCGATCAGCTCGTCGAGCCGCTGGGCGACCTGCTGGTAGCTGCCCACCAGCCCGAACGCGGGGCCGCCGCGGAGCAGGTGGAAGCCGCCCCAGACGTTGGGCGACACCTCCAGCTCCCGGGGTTCGCGTACCGGCCAGGAGACGAACGACTGGCTGCGCAGCCACCCGACGGAGTCGCCGTCGGGGCCGCGGAGCGCCGTCGGGTCGACGTGCTCCCAGCCGCGCCGGATCTCGTCCCAGGCCGCCTCCTCGGTCTCGCGGGCCAGCACGTCGATGCGCACGGCGAACTTCGGCGAGCGCCCGATCGCCGTGCTGTGCTCGCGCACCTGGGCGAACTTGGCCGCCAGTTCGGGGAAGGGCTCCAGCCACGACAGGTAGTAGTCGGCGTGCCGCCCGGCCGCCTCGATCGCGGCCTTGGACGAGCCGGAGAAGTAGATCTCGGGGAAGGGCTGCCGCGCGAGCGGCTCGGGCAGGCCCGCCCCCTCGACCTGGTAGAACCGGCCCTGGTAGTCGAACGGGCCACCGTTCCACACGCCCTTGAGCACGTCGAGGAACTCCGAGGTGCGGGCGTAGCGGTCGTCGTGGTCGACCTTGTCGCCCCACCAGAGCTGGGCCGGGCCGCCCCCGCCGGAGATGATGTTGTACACGACACGCCCGCCGGTCGCCCGCTGGAGGCTCGCCGACATCCGCGCCGCCTGCACCGGGTGCAGGAAGCCCGGCTGGTAGGCGATCATGAACCGGTAGGTCGTGGTCTCGCGGGCCAGCGCGGCGGCCGTGGCCCACGGGTCGTCGGTGAAGGGGAACGACGGCAGCAGGCCGCCGACGAACCCCGAGATCTCCGACGCCCTCGCCACGTCGGCCATGTGGTCCACGTAGGAGTACCCGTCGCGGCGGCCGTCCCGCACGCCGGGGGTCAGGCTGCCCGGCACGACCGGCGCCCACTCCCCCCGGCTGGTCACCCGGCGGCGCAGCGACTGCTGGTCGCCGTGGGTCCCGATACGCCAGTAAATGTCAATGGGCATGCTCGATCTCCTTCGCGAACAGCGGCAGCAGCCGCTCGCCCAGCCGGTAGGTCTCCTCGATGGCGGGCCGCGCTTCCAGGATGAAGGTGGTGACGCCCTGGCCGAGGTAGCCGCGGATCCCGGCCGCGACGGTCTCGTACGAGCCGACCAGACCGGACCAGCCGGAACCGTCACCGCCGATCCGGGCGAAACCGGGCCACAGGCGGGTGCGCGGGTCGGGGTCCGGCAGGCCCGCCTCCTCGCCCCCGGTGAGCACCCAGAGCCGCCGGGCCTCGTCCCAGGCCTCGTCGTCGTCATCCCGCGCGAGGACGGGAATCCGCAGGCCGTACCCGACGCGGCGTCCCTCCCCCTCCGCGAGCGCGGCCAGCGCTTCGATGCCCGCCTGGACGTCCTGGTCCGGGGTGAACAGGTGGACGTCGGCGTGGCGGGCCGAGAGCGCCAGCGCCTCCGGCGAGGTGCCGGTCAGGTGGACGCGTGGGAAGGGCAGGCCCGAGTTCGGCGGCTGGAAGCCGCCCGCGAGCACCTGGTAGAAGCGGCCCTCGTAGGTGTAGCCCTCCTCGTGCCACACGCCCCTCGCCACGGTGAGGAACTCGTCGGCCCTCGCGTGGCGGTCGGCGCCTCGCAGGTGGTCGCCCTGCGAGCGCGCGACGGCCGGTTCCAGGTCGACGTCGAGCTGCCAGCCGAGCCGGTCGCCGGTGAACCGCTGGAGCGAGGCGGAGAACTTGGCCGCGTACACCGGCGTGGCCACGCCGGGATGGAACCCGGCCACGACGCGCAGGTGACGGCTCTGCCGGAGCAGCCCGGCCGCGACCACCAGCGACTCCTCGCCGGCCGGGTCGAACGGCACCAGCGCGCCGCCGAGGGCGGCGATCTCCGCGGCCCTGCCGATCTGCGCGAGGTGGTCGAACGGCCCGAAGGCGCCGGGCCGCGGATCGGTGACGAGTGAGGGCGGCGGGCGCCGCGCGCCGGGCCGCCAGTCGCCCCGGTCCCCGCGCCCGGGGTCGCGCCCGTCACCCCGGGTCGGCACGGTGATCAGGAAGTCCGGGTGCCCGCCCATCACGCACCCACCCCCGCGGGCTGTGCGGCGAGGCGCCCGCGGGCCAGTTCGAGGGGCTCGGGCGCCACCCACGCGTCGAGGTCCACGTCGGCGTCGAGGAAGCCGTGCACCAGCAGGAAGTCCTTCTGGACGCGCAGCAGGTCCAGCCGTTCCCGCGACAGGTCGGGGTGGAGCGAGCGGTGGAAGTCGCCCCGGTAGGCGGTCTCCACGGCCTCCGCCCCGGACCGCGTCTCGCCGGCCAGGATCTCGCGTACCCGATCGAGGTTGCCCTCCGCCCAGTCCGCGGCGCGCAGGGTCTGGGCCAGGAACCCCACCACCAGGTCGGGGTGCTCGTCCAGCAGCCGCTCGTGCACGGTGATCGGCCTCGGGGTGCCGTTGTTGACCCGCGTACGGCGGTCGGGGTGCGCGTCCAGGTCGACGGCCACCACGGCGCCTGTCTCCTTGGCCTGCTCCGCGGCCCGCGCCCCCTTGGCGTACACCGCGTCCACCTCGCCGCGGGCGAGCTCGGCGATGCCGGGCCAGGAGAACGCGCGGCCGTCTGTGTCCCGGCCCGCGCCCCGGCCGACCGACGGCCTGGTCGGGGCGGCCACCTCCACGAACGTGACGTCGTCGAGGGTCAGCCCGCCCTGCGCCAGCGCGCCCTTGGTCCCGTGCAGGGCCATGGCCCTGGGGAAGCTCTTGGCCCTGGTCTCAGCCCACGCGGGGAGCGCCACCCTGGCACCGGCGAGGCCGGCCGCCCCGGTGATGCCGGAGTCCGCCCTGACCAGGATGGACTGCCACTCCTCGATCCAGGTCAGGCCGATCAGCCGGGTCGGGGCGCCCGCCGACCGCGCGGCGAGCGCGGGAACGTTGCCGCCCTCCCGGAACAGCCCGAGCAGCTGGTGGTCGAAATGGTGCTGGGCCAGCTCAGGTCCCGCGTCCTGGAGGATGCCGACCGCGAGGCCGGCCGCCTGGAACTCCTCGGCCAGCCAGCCCTGGTTGTGGGCCAGGCCGCTGGCGGTGGGCACGGGGCAGCGGGTGTACCAGATCTTGTCTATGGATGACATGTGTCTCCTCATCGGCTCGTTGGCGATACGTCTAGTGCGAGGCGGTGACGACGCCGAGGTGGTTCAGGAACAGGCGGCGGTACTCGGCGAAAGGCGGGCTGTCGCGGTCCCGGGGATGGGGCAGGTCGATCGTCCTGTCGACCGCCAGCGCCCCCTCCCGCAGCACCACGACCCGGTCCGCCAGCCGGACGGCCTCGTCCACGTCGTGGGTGACCAGGACGACGGCCGGGCGGTGCCGCGCGCACAGCTCGGCGACCAGCTCCTGCATCTGGAGCCGGGTCAGCGCGTCCAGCGCGGCGAACGGCTCGTCGAGCAGCAGCACCTCCGGATCGCGGACCAGTGCCCTGGCGAGGGCCACGCGCTGCGCCTCGCCTCCGGACAGGGTCGCCGGCCACGCCCCGCCGTACCCGTCCAGCCCGACCTCGGCCAGGGCCCGGCGCCCGGCCTCGCGGGCGGAGGACGGGAGGCCGATGGTGACGTTGGCGAGCACCCTCCTGGCGGGGATCAGCCGGGGCTCCTGGTAGACGGTCGTACGGCGGGGAGCGGCGAGCACGGTCCCTTCGTCGGGGAGGTCCAGGCCCGCCAGGATGCGCAGCAGGGTGGTCTTGCCCGTGCCGCTCGGGCCGAGGAGGGCGAAGAACTCGCCCCTGCGGATCGAAAGGTCGAGGCCGGAGAGCACGGTCTTGGCGCCGAAGGCCTTGCTCAGCCCGCTGATGCGCACGGCCAGGTCGCGCGCCGGCTCGCTCATCTCGTCGTGCGGGTTCATCGGGCGACCACATGCCCGCGCCAGGGCATGGCGAGCCGCTCCACCAGCCGGATCACGGCGTCGAAGACCAGCCCGAGGACGGCGTAGATGAGGATGCAGAGCACCATGTAGTCGGGCCTGAAGTACTGCTGCGCCAGCGTGACCAGGTAGCCGATGCCCTCGGTGGCGCCGACCTGCTCGGCCGCGATCAGGCCGGTGAGCGAGACCGACAGGCAGATGCGCAGCGCCATCAGGATGTTGGGCAGGGCGCTCGGGATGATGACGCCGAGCGCGAGCCGGTGGCCCCGCAGACCGAAGCCGCGCGCCGCCTCGACGACCTTGCGGTCGACGTTCCGCACGCCGAGGTAGGTGTAGGCGTACATCGGGATGGCCGCCGACACCGCGATCAGCACGATCTTGAACGTCTCGCCGACCCCGAACCACGAGATGAAGAGCGGCACCAGCGCGAGGAACGGCACGGCGCGCATCATCTGCATCGTCGGGTCGACCAGCTCCTCGCCGAGCGCCGAGATGCCGGCGGCGACCCCGAGCAGCAGCCCGATCCCCCCGCCGGCCAGCACGCCCAGCCCGGCCCGCTGCGCCGAGGCGAGCAGGTACTCGGCGAGCTGGCCGGTCGCGGCCAGCTCGCGCAGGGCGGCGAGCACCGAGGCGGGCCCGGCCAGCACGTCCGGGGGGATGCGCCCGCTGCCCGCCCCGTACCACCAGGCGAGGAGCAGCAGTAGCGGCACGCCGATGCGCACGCCCGCCGACAGGGCCGCCGGGCGGCGGCGCGAACCGAGGTACCTCGGAACCTCCAGCCCGGCGCTCTCAACGGCCGGACGGGTCGCCGTCTGGTCCGCCGGGTGGACTCTCTCCAGGGTCATGGCGGTCACCCGGACGCGGCGGGCGATGAGGACCCGGCCGCGTTGAGGTCGAAGAGCACGTCCGCAGGGTCGATGGAGCCCGACACCACGCCGTACTTCTGGAACAGGCCGGCGACCTCCTGGATGTTGGCGCCGTCCTCCTTTGTCACGGTGCGGGGGATGTTCGCGTACTTCGCGGTGGCGATGTCCAGCTCCAGCCGAGGACCGGTGACGGCCGTCGGCCCCTGCTTGAGGAAGACGTTCTCGAACTTCTCCGGCTCCTTCTTGGCCTCTGCGGTCAGCTCCCGCAGCACGTCCAGGTAGACGCGTACCGCCTCGGGGTGCCGGTCGAGCAGCTCGTCGCGCGCGGCGGCGATGGTCAGGTCCCTGTCGTCGAGGTCGCGGCCGTGCACGACCACCCGCGCGCCCTTGGCGACCACTTCGGGGTAGGCCTTGACGATCGCCCACCAGGCGTCCACCTTGCCGGTCGCGAACGCCGACGCGCCCTGGTCGGGGTTGAGGTACACCCGCTTGACCCGGTCGACCGGGACCCCGGCCTTCTCCAGGGCGAGCAGGAGCAGATACTCGCCCTTGCCGCCCTTGTTCACGGCCACCTGCTTGCCCACCAGGTCCTTGACCGACCTGACCGGGCTGTCGGGGGCCACGACCAGGCCGTCGGTCTGCGGGGCGGCCGGGTCGGTGATCGGGTCGGTCACCGAGAAGATCTTGATGTCCGGGCTGTTCGCCAGGTAGCCGACGGCGGGCGAGATGGCCCCGGCCAGCACGTTCACCGAACCGGAGTGGACCGCGTCGATGGTGGCGGTGAACGAGGCGTAGGAGCCGCCCCACTCGACCGAGGCGCCGACCGCCTTGAGCCGCTTCTCGAGGATGCCCTCGCGCTTGGCGTAGGCGAGGGGGCCCGCGTTGCCGGGGTCCTGGAGCTTGAGCACCGCCCCCGTCCCCCCGGACGAGGATTCCTCACCGGCCGCGGAAGGCGTGCCGCAGGCGGTGGCGAGGCCGGCGAGCGAGATGGCCAGGGCCACGACCGCGGCGCGCACGCGGCGGCGAGGCCGGGGATCCAGGAGATGGCGATTCCACATGACGATGACGAGCCCCTTAGACAGTGGGATGTAGCGGCGGTCGCGACCGGCGGCGTCCTGCCACCGGGCACGGCGAGAGACCCCTGCGACCAGGGGCGACCAGAAGGGATGGAGATCAGGAGAGACGTCTCCAGCGCGACCCACGCGCGAGACGGACCACGTTCACCGACAGAGGCTGCTGTCCACGTACATGAAGTCGATCACGCGCCGGGCGGTCAAGGTCACTTTCGGCACAATACCTATATTTCAGGTAGGGAATATAGCAGTCAAGTCGTGTCTCACATGACGAGATGCCACAAAGACCGCAAACCCCACAAAAAGCCGTACGGGCGCACGTACGCGGGGTACGTGCGCCCGTACGGCGCGGCGGCGGGTCCGCTCCTAGCGGCCGGCGTCGAGCCCGCCCAACGAGGTTCATCGCAGAAGCGGACGAACGTGTTCGGCGGTCGGGGGATCAGAGGGCGCGGCGGTGCACGCTGACGGCGTAGCCGCCGCCCTCGTACGGCGCGGCGTCCCAGGTGGCGAAGCGGTGTTCCAGGGTCAGGCCGGACGCCTCGCACCAGCCGTCGTACTCGGCCAGCTCCACGCTCGGCGGGATCGGCAGGTGCGCCGCGTCGAGGCCGAACCCCGCGACCAGCAGGCCGCCCTTACGCAGCGCCCCGGCCAGAGCCCGGACGGCGGCGGGCTCCGTGCCCGGGGCGAGCAACGGGATGACGTTGCCCGCCGCGACCACCAGGTCAAAGCCACGCAGCCCTGTGAGGGTGGCCAGATCGGCCTCGATCCAGCTCATTTCGGGTGCACGTCGCCGGGCCTCCGCGAGCATCGAGACGTCGAGGTCCACACCCGTACAGTCGTATCCCAGCTCGGCCATGCGGATCGCCACCCGCCCGGTGCCACAACCCGCGTCGAGCACCCGCGCGCCGGCCGCTACCAGCGACGCGCACAGCGTCGCCTCGCCGTGCACGTCCACCCCCGAGCCCGCCAACCTCGCGAACCGGGACGCGTACTCCGCCCCCGAACCACCACCGGTCAACTCGGCCCAACGGCTCACGCGGCACCTCCATGTAGGGGAACGTCAAACTAGCGGACCGGCCCCGAAAGGGAGAACCTTCGACAGCCGGGGCTCGGGGACCGGGTACGGGCGGTACTCTTCTTGGCGGTTCGGGTGGTTCCGGATCACTGATCGCGAGCGGGCCGCGCCCGGCCAGGACGCAGGGCCGTACGAGCGCCAAGGCCCGCGCGCGGAGGCCGTCACGTCGAGGGGACCGAGACGCTGAGCACCAAGATCGCCACGACGACGGGCCTCCGATGACAGGGCCGGACGAACCGGGACTCGACGACCAGCCGGGGTCTGCGGAACCGGAGCGCGACGACCGGTCGCCCACGACCGGGTCTGCGGAACCGGGACGCGACGACCAGCCGCGCACGACCGGGCCGGAGGATCCCGGACGCGTCGCGGCGGGAGTGCCTGGACGGTGGTCGCGGCTGTGGCGGGCGGTCATGGTGCTGGTGTCCGTTCCCGTGCTGGTCCTCACGGCGAGCGGCGCCTCGCTGTACCTGCTGAGCCTCGGCACTCCGGCGCCGCGTTCGTACACGCGCGGCCAGGACGCGGTGTGGCTCGGGCACGCCTGGGTGGACGGGCGCAACGGCGACCGCGAGCTGGCCGCGCTCGCCACCCGGCTCCGGGGCAGCGGCATCAGCGACCTGTATCTGCACACCGGGCCGCTGGACTACGACGGCACCCTGCCCGCATCCCTGTATCCGCGCGCCGCCTGGGCCGTCGCCGCGCTTCACAGCATCATGCCGGGCCTGCGCGTACACGCCTGGCTCGGGCAACGGGTCGAGCCGGGCGAGCTGGACCTCTCCTCCGCCACGGTGCGCGCCAACATCGTGCGGTCGGCCGGGCAGGCGCTGGCCACGGGCTTCGACGGCATCCACTACAACTTCGAGCCGGTGCCCGACGGCGACCAGGGCCTCCTGACCCTCCTCGACGCCACGCGCGCCGCCATACCGCCCGGCCGGGGCGTGCTGTCGATGTCGGCGCACCACGTCGAACCACTGCCCGGCATGAGCCTGCTCCACCTCCCCGGGGAGGCCAAGTGGTGGACGCCGGGCTACCTGACCCAGGTCGCCCGGCGTCTCGACCAGGTGGCGGTGATGAGCTACGACACGGCCCAGCCGACCGAGGCCCTCTACACCGGCTACGTCCGCAGGCAGACCGAGCTCGCCCTCGCGGCCGTCCCGCCGGGCACCCGGCTGCTGATGGGACTGCCCGCCTATCACGACGACAACTGGACCCGCCACGCCTCCGCCGAGACCGTGAGCGCCGCCGTCAAGGGCGTCCGCCTCGGCCTCGGCACCAAGGCCCGCACCCGCTTCGGCGTCGCCCTCTACGTCGACTTCGCGGCAACGGAATCCGACTGGACCGCCTACCGCCTCGGCTGGGCGGCGAAGGGGTCCGCCACCTCGGACGCGGCCGTCACGCGCTAGCGCGCCCGCCGTTGCCCGGCCAGGGCGTTTCGGCCGGTGGAGGTCACACTGTGGCCGCCGACCCGGCCTCGACGGGAGGTGGGGGTGTGGCGGGTTCGATCTGGTGGCGGCTCATGCCCATGAAGTAGATGATCTCCTCGTGGTTCGTCGTACCGAGGAAGTTCTCGAAACCGGTGCGGTAGAACAGGTCCAGCGTGACCGGGGAGGGTGACAGGTCCGGCGTCTGCCCTGTGCGCAACGCGTCCAGGATCGCCGGCACATCGTGCTCGAACTTCAGGCCCGAGCGCAGGAAGTAGTCGTCGGTGCCGACCCGCACCATCGGAAGCGCCTCGACCGTGTCGAAGACGTCGTCGCGGCGCAGGATCGGGTGGGTCAGCAGGTCGTACTGGAAGATGTCGTCGAGCACCGGCAGCGTCTCGGGGGGCAGCACCGGGCGCATCGACTCGTTCCACCAGCGCGTCAGCAGGCGCTTGGCCTCCCCGTCGCTCAGGAGGTAGGCGACCGCGGGCCCGTAGGCGTCCTGGTCGGCGGCGGCCCGCAGCAGCAGGGCCCGCAGTGGTTCGGCGGCCGGGTCGTCGGTCTCCTCCATCCAGTGCTGGATGTTGCGCAGCACCCCCGACTGGCTGAGCCCGCCGAGGACGCGCAGGGGCGCCCAGGCGTGGCGCAGCACCGTGTACTCGGCCATCACCCGCGCCCAGAACATGAACTTCTGCATGTGCAGGTTCTCGGCGAAGCTGATGGTGTTGTGGGCCAGCGAGTACTCGAAGTCGTCGGTGTCACCGCGCACGGCCACGATGCCGTGCTCGTCCCGCTTGTCGTAGTACTCGGTGTTGGGCAGCAGGAGCAGCGGATAGACGGCGATGCGCGCGATCCGGCCGGCCAGCCTGTCGTACCCCTCGTAGAACGACTCGACGGTCTCGCCCGGCGCGCCCCAGATGAGCTCGGCGTAGCATTCGAGCCCTTCCGCGTTCAGCCAGGTGACCAGGTCCTCCCAGTCGTTCACCTTCATGTTCCGGCGATTCATCAGCGACAGCGCATCATCGCTGAGCGTCTGGAGCGACAGCGTGAAGGAGCTGCGCAGGCCGGCTTGCTTCATCTTGCGGACGATGGAGTAGAAGACCTTGGACTTGTTCTTGGCCCACGAGCTCTCCAGGGCGCGCGGGTAGCCGTACCGGTCGCGGATCTCGATGAGGTCGTCGACGAACTCCTCGTCGATCGGGAGCATCCCGAAGTTGGCGTCGCACAGGGCGATCGTCTCGACCTGGAGCTTGGCGAACACCTCCAGCTCGGCGCGCAGCCGCTCGCGGGAGAACGCCTTGACCCGCTGGCCGACCGCCCCGCCCCAGAAGCAGAAGGAGCACTTGTACGGACATCCCCGGTTGGTCTCCATCAGCGCGACGTCGTAGCGGAACCGGCCCTCGGCGTCCACCATGTCCAGCGCGCCCGTCAGGATCGGCGAGGGGATGACGTCGAGGTTCTCGATGCGCTCCCTGGGCGCCGTGGTGTGGATGACCTGCTCGGTGTCGCGGAACGAGATGCCCTCGATGTGGCCGAGGTCGTGCGTCGCGCGCCCGTCGAGGTGGGCGTTGATGAGCTCGCGGAAGACCAGCTCCCCCTCGCCGTTGACGATGACGTCCACGGCGGGGAACAGCCGGAAGACCCGCTCGGCCTGGTGCGCGACGTGCGTGCCGCCGAACACCACCCATCCGTCCGGGTTCATCCGCTTGTACGTCTCGGCGAGCGACCCGAAGGCGCGGAAGTTCCAGCCGAGCACCGAGCAGGCGAAGATCTGCGGGCACCGCTCGCTGAAGATCTCGGTGGCCATCGCGGAGATCGACGTGCCGCCTCCGAAATTGAATATCCGGATGTCGGCCTCCCGCCTGATCCGGTCGTCGGCGAGTGCGGTGGACTTGAGATAACCGGCGGCGAGGGGCATGGACTCCAGCGCCATATCCCATACGCCTTGCTGTACGACACCAACGAGAATGCGTTTTTCCATGTCCATGGCAGGTGGCCTCGTTCGGGCTCGATAATGACGGCTCGGGGCCATTGCCGGCGCAGAAGCCGCTTTCCCCCCTTGGCCCTGAAATCTGCACCCGAAGTTACTCAGACACATCCCCCCGACCAATGGAACCTAGGGATAAGCGCAGATGAGGCCCTAGGAGTTTCCCTAGTCTGTGGGGCCGGGCCACGGCATCTCCCTTGACCGGATCTTCGCCACCCCGAAACATGGGCTGCGGCATGGCCGACGACATAAACGGAAGGCGCCATGGGTAACAGCGATGTCACCGTACGCAGCGATGGTCGTGCCGCCGTTCGATCCGACCCCCGGGGCGGATCGCCGGACGGCGAAATTCCACCGGCCCACCTGTTTCTTCTGGAAAATGAGGTGAAACGGCGCTGGACGTACGGTGAAAGCCCACAGGAGTCACCCGAGGAAATAGTCGACTCGCTGGA
The DNA here is from genome assembly GCF_040685555.1 of Sphaerisporangium sp. NPDC088356. Classification (NCBI taxonomy): domain Bacteria; kingdom Bacillati; phylum Actinomycetota; class Actinomycetes; order Streptosporangiales; family Streptosporangiaceae; genus Sphaerisporangium; species Sphaerisporangium sp. NPDC088356. Next base: position 46,544 of record NZ_JBFBIK010000043.1, on the reverse strand, counting down.
CGAGATATGCGCCTACGCGCTCACCGCGCCGGCCAAGCTCTTCCGGCCGATCCTGCTGCTCCTGTCCGCCGAGGCGGTCGGAGGCCGGATCCCCGACGTGCTTCCGGCCGCCGTGGGCACCGAGTGCGGGCACGTGGCGAGCCTCATCCACGACGACATCATCGACGGCGACGCGATGCGCAGGGGCCGCCCGGCCGTGTACCGCAAGTTCGGCATGGACAACGCCATCGTGGCCGGTGACGCGCTGCTCTTCCAGATCTTCGTGTGCCTGTCCGAGTGCCGTGACCGTGGCGTTCCGGACGACCGCATCGTCACCGCGATGGAGATCGTGGCTCGCGCGGGCGTCGAGCTCTGCCGCGGGCAGGCGCTGGAGGCCGAGATCACCAGCAGGTCGGTCCGCGACATCGACGCGTACCTGCGGATGATCAGGATGAAGACCGCGGCCCTGTTCAGCGGCGCGTGCCAGTGCGGCGCCGTCCTCGGCGGCGGCCCGCCAGAATGGGTGCGCGCCCTCGGCGACTACGGCGAAAGCCTGGGCATCGCCTTCCAGATCCAGGACGACCTGCTGGGATACCTCACCGACGCCGAGATGACGGGCAAGCCCGCGACCAGCGACATCAAGAACCGCAGGCTGACACTTCCCATCATCTTCGCCTACCAGAACGGCGGGACCGGCGAACGGGACGTGCTCGACGCCGCCTTCCACGGGGAGATGGGCATCGACGAGGCGCTGGACGCCGTCGCCGGCGTGCTGCGGCGCACCGACGCCATCACCCTTTCCACGTCGATGGCCCGCACGTACGCGGCGCGGGCCAGGGCCGCGCTGGCCCTGCTGCCCCCGAGCCGGAGCCGGGACCATCTGGCCGGATTCGTCGAGCGCACCGTCAGCCGGGTGAGATGAAGACCAGCCGCGCGATCACAAGGAGACACGAGGTGAACGGCATGAGCCTGCTCGAGGGCATCACCGCGCCGGGTGACCTGGGCGGACTCGACCCCGAGGAACTGGACCGCCTGGCCTCGGAGATCCGCGGGTTCCTCGTGAGCGCGGTGTCGCGCTCCGGAGGCCACCTCGGCTCGAACCTCGGAGCGGTCGAGCTCACCATCGCCGTGCACCGGGTGTTCCGCTCGCCGGCCGACCGCATCCTGTTCGACACCGGCCACCAGACCTACGTGCACAAGCTGCTGACCGGGCGGCGGGAGGGCTTCGCCCGGCTGCGGACCCGCGACGGGCTGTCGGGCTACCCCAACCGGTCGGAGTCGGTACACGACATCATCGAGAACTCCCACGCCTCCACCGCCCTGTCGTACGCCGACGGCTTCGCCAAGGCCCACACGCTGAGCGGTGAGGAGGACCGCCACGTCGTGGTGGTCGTGGGGGACGGCGCGCTGACCGGCGGGATGGCGTGGGAGGCGCTGAACAACATCGGCGCGGCGCGGAACCGGCCGGTCGTCATCGTGCTCAACGACAACGGCCGCTCGTACTGCCCCACCGCCGGAGGGCTCGCCCGCCGGCTCGCCGAGCTGCGCGACAAGCCGGCCGGTGAAGGCGGGAACATCTTCGAGGAGCTCGGCATCGCCTATCTCGGGCCCGTCGACGGGCACGACGAGCCGGCGGTGGAGGACGCGCTGCGGCACGCCAAGGACCTCAGGGCGCCGGTGGTGGTCCACTGCGTCACCAGCAAGGGGTACGGCTACACGCCGGCCGAGACCGACCCGGTCGAGCGGCTGCACTCCCCCGGTCCGTTCGACCCCGGCACCGGCGTGCAGCTCCCCCGTCCCGGCGCCACCTGGACCAGGACGTTCGCCGACACCCTGCTGGCCCTCGGCGGGGAGCGCCCGGACATCGTGGCGATCACGGCGGCGATGCTGCATCCCTCGGGGCTCGCGGCGTTCGCCGAGCGCTATCCCGAGCGGACCTACGACGTGGGCATCGCCGAGCAGCACGCGGTCGGTTCGGCCGCGGGCCTCGCCAGCGCCGGGTTCCACCCGGTGGTGGCGATCTACTCGACGTTCATGAACCGCGCCTTCGACCAGTTGCTGATGGACGTGGCGCTGCACGGCCTGCCGGTGACCTTCGTCCTGGACCGGGCCGGCGTGACCGGCGACGACGGGCCGAGCCACAACGGCATGTGGGACCTTTCGCTGCTGCAGATGGTGCCGCGGCTGCGAATCGCCGCGCCCCGGGATGGATCCCGGCTGGGCGAGCTGCTGCGGCAGGCGGTCGCGCACGCCCAGGGACCGACCGTCGTACGGTTCCCCAAGGGCGCGGTCGGGGACGACATCCCGGCCGTGGGCACCGTGGGGACGCTGGACGTGCTCCACCACGCCAAGGGCGAGGACGTCCTGCTCGTGGCCTGCGGCGCGATGGCCGGCGTCTGCGTGGCGGCGGCGCACGCGCTGGGCGAGGCCGGCCTCGCCGTCACCGTGGTCGACCCGCGCTGGGTCGCGCCGCTTGACGAGTCGCTGGCGGAGCTGGCCGCGCGCCACCGGTTCACCGCGGTGGTCGAGGACAACTGCCGGGTCGGAGGCATCGGCGACGGCGTGGCGAGGCTGTTGCGCGATCACGGCGTGGAGCGGCCCGTCCGGACGTTCGGCATCCCGCAGGGGTTCGCGGGCCACGCCAGGCGCCCGGAGCTGCTCGCTGACTTCGGCCTCACCGGTGAGGCCATCGCCGCCGAGCTCGTCGCCTGGACGGCGGCACGCGACGGCGACCTGATCGGCCACGTCCGGTCGATCTGAGCATCAGGGCGGCGACGCGGCCGGCGAGCACGGGCGGGAACCGGGCACGCGAGGACCGGCACTGCGGGGCATCTGACGGAAACCACGGCAGGAGACGCCAATGACCAGCACTTCGACCGCCGGCGGGACGGTGGTCAACCTGGGCCTGCCCGGGCTGCCCGCACGCCTGCCCAAGCGGCGCCGTGCGTCCCGCCAGATCATGGTGGGCACGGTGCCGGTGGGCGGCGACGCGCCCGTGAGCGTGCAGTCGATGACGACGACGGTCACCGCCGACATCGACTCCACGCTCCAGCAGATCGCCGAGCTGACCGCGAGCGGGTGCCAGATCGTCCGGGTGGCGGTGCCGTCGCAGGACGACGCCGACGCCCTGGCGACGATCGTCCGCAAGTCGCGCATCCCGGTGATCGCCGACATCCACTTCCAGCCCAGATACGTCTTCGCGGCCATCGACGCGGGCTGCGCCGCCGTACGGGTCAACCCCGGGAACATCAAGCGGTTCGACGACAAGGTGGCCGAGATCGCCAAGGCGGCCGGCGAGGCGGCGGTGCCCATCCGGATCGGCGTCAACGCCGGTTCGCTCGACCAGCGGCTCCTGGAGAAGCACGGCAGGCCGACGGCCGAGGCGCTGGTGGAGTCGGCGCTGTGGGAGTGCTCGCTGTTCGAGGAGCACGGCTTCCGCGACATCAAGATCTCGGTCAAGCACCACGACCCGCTCGTGATGATCGAGGCCTACCGGCGGCTGGCCGAGCGGTGCGACTACCCGCTGCACCTGGGCGTGACCGAGGCCGGCCCCCGCTTCCCCGGCACCATCAAGTCCGCGGTGGCGTTCGGCATCCTGCTGGCGGAGGGCATCGGCGACACGATCCGGGTGTCGCTGTCAGCGCCTCCCGTCGAGGAGGTCAAGGTGGGGACGGCCATCCTGGAGTCGCTCGGGCTGCGCGAGCGCGGCCTGGAGATCGTCTCCTGCCCCTCCTGCGGCCGGGCCCAGGTCGACGTGTACACGCTGGCCGAGCGCGCCCAGGCGGCGCTCGCGGGCCTGGACGTGCCGCTTCGGGTGGCGGTCATGGGCTGCGTGGTGAACGGCCCGGGGGAGGCGCGCGAGGCCGACCTCGGCGTGGCCTCGGGAAACGGCAAGGGCCAGATCTTCGTCAAGGGCCAGGTCGTCGCGACCGTACCGGAGTCGCGGATCGTGGAGACCCTGGTGGAGGAGGCGCTGCGCATCGCGGCCGAGCGCGGCCTGCCCATACCCGGAGAGGACGAGGCCCCCGAACCCGCCCTTCCACGCTGAACCCCCCGACCGGGCAGGAGGCCCCTCCCGCATGGAGAACCACAACGCCACCGAGCGCCCGCGCCGGATCCTGCTGGCGCGCCCGCGCGGCTACTGCGCCGGCGTGGACCGCGCGGTGCAGACCGTCGAGCGGGCCATCGAGCGGTACGGCGCGCCCGTGTACGTGCGCAAGCAGATCGTGCACAACGGCTTCGTGGTACGTGACCTGGAGAGCAGGGGCGCCGTCTTCGTGGAGGAGACCGACGAGGTGCCCGCCGGCGCCGTGGTGGTCTTCTCCGCGCACGGTGTCGCCCCGCGGGTGCACGAGGAGGCCGCGCGGCTCGGGCTGCGCGCGATCGACGCGACCTGCCCGCTGGTGACCAAGGTGCACAAGGAGGCCAGGCGGTTCGCGGCGGAGGGCTACGACATCCTGCTGATCGGCCACGAGGGGCACGAGGAGGTCGAGGGCACCGCGGGTGAGGCCCCCGACCGCATCCACCTGGTGGACGGTCCCGCCGGGGTGCGCGACGTGACCGTCCGCGACCCCGAGCGGGTGGCCTGGCTGTCGCAGACCACGCTTTCGGTCGACGAGACCGAGGCCACCGTCGGCCTGCTGCGCGAGCGGTTCCCCGCGCTGACCGGCCCTCCCTCCGACGACATCTGTTATGCCACCCAGAACAGGCAGACGGCGGTCAAGGAGATCGCGGGCCGCTCCGACTTCGTCATCGTGGTGGGCTCGGCGAACTCCTCCAACTCGCGAAGGCTCGTGGAGGTGGCGCTGGACGCCGGCGCGGGCGGGGCGCGCCTGGTGGACGACGCGGCCGAGATCGACCCCGCCTGGCTGGAGGGCGTCACCACCGCGGGCGTCACCAGCGGGGCCTCGGTGCCGGAGGAGCTGGTGACCGGTGTTCTGCGACGGCTCGGCGAGCTGGGCTTCGGCGAGGTCGAGGAGGTCGAGTCGGCACGCGAGAGCCTGGTCTTCTCGCTGCCCCTGGAGCTTCGGGGAGACGACCGTGCCCACGGATGACGACCCTCAGGTGGCCGGCGGCACCGGGACCTCGCTCTACCTCGACCTGCTGAAGCGGTGCCTGCTCAACCTGATCTACACCGATCCGCCGATAGCCACCCCGTGGCAGGCGCGTGACGTGTTCGACCTGCAGGCGAGGCTGGAGGGCAAGGACTGGCCGAGCCTCGCGCACACGATGATCGGCATGTCCCGGCTGGACAACCTTCAGCTGCTGATCGAGCGGATCCTGGCTGAGGGGATACCGGGCGACCTGATGGAGGCGGGCATCGCCCGCGGGGGCGCCGCCGTGTTCATGCGGGGCACGCTGAAGGCGTACTCGGTGACCGACCGGAACGTGTGGGCGGCCGACTCCTTCGAGGGTTTCCCGCGCACCGGGGACGAGGCCGGGCACCCCTCCCCCCTCCTCGGCATACTGAGCGAGCTGACCGAGCAGGTGGACGACCCGGCCTCGACCGCCTACGCCCGCTTCCTGGCCGGCACCACGCTGGCCGAGGTGCAGCAGACGTTCGCGAAGTACGGCCTGCTGGACGAGCAGGTCCGGTTCCTGGCCGGGTGGTTCTCCCACACACTGCCCCGGGCGCCGATCGACCGGCTCGCGCTGCTCAGGCTCGACGCGGACCTGTACGGCTCGACCTACGACGCGCTGCGGCTGCTCTACCCGAAGGTGGTGCCGGGCGGCTTCGTGATCGCGGACGACTACCACGCCATCGAGGAGTGCCGCGAGGCGGTGCGGGACTATTTGAAGAGCATCGACGAGGAGGTCGTGCTGGAGCGGGTGGACTACTCCGCCGCGTTCTGGCGCAAGGGCGACGCCTAGCGCGCCTTCAGCAGGTCCTCGATGAGCCGCACCGCGTGGTCGAGGCCGGGGAGCGCGGCGATCTCCGCGCCCACGGCGCGGGCGGCGTCCCGGTAGGACCCCTCCGACAGCAGGGTCGCGGTCATCTCGCGCACGAGCGCAGGATCGACGTCCTCGGGCGCGACATGCAGGTAGGGCTCCTGGACGCAGCGGGGGTAGACGAGCGCGACGCCCAGGGCGGCGCAGCGCCGGGCGTTGGTCCCGTGGTCGGAGCCGAGCGGGATGAGCCCCAGCGGCAGTCGCTCGGCCAGCGCGCACATCACCGTGTTGAAGCCGCCGTGCGAGATGACCACGTCGCACCGCTGGAAGACGACCGAGTGCGGCACGTAACGGGCCAGGCGGACGTTGCCGGGGGGCCCGCCCGGCAGCACGGACTCCGGGTCGCAGTCGGGGCCTGTGGTCATCAGGACGTCGTAGTCCTGGCCGGCGAACGCCTCGGCCAGCGCCCCGAACACCGAGGTGGCCTTGTTGTACATGGTGCCGAGGGTGGCGTAGACGAGCGGCCTGCCCGGCGGCGGCACGGGAGGGTCCGCGCGCTCGCGGTCCGGCATCAGGTCGTACGGGTCGCCTTCCGGCAGGAGGTCGTACAGGAGGGGCTTGATGTGGTGCTCGTGCGGGAGGCGGGGTGTGCCGGGGCGGGCGAAGCGTGGCGGGTAGCAGGCGAGCCACAGGTCGCCGTCGAGGGCCCGGGGGTCCACGCCGTAGTCGCGGGCGATCCGCAGGGCCGGGTGGTAGGCGGAGTGCTCGGGCGGCAGGCGCAGGCAGACCTCGCAGATCACCTGCGGGATGCCGAGCCGGGCGGCCACGACGAGGCTGGCGCCCTCCAGCCACTGGCGCACGACCACGTCGGGCCGCCAGGCCGCCACGTGGCGCTCCAGGTCCTCGATCCAGCGGGGCGTCAGCTCCGCGATCAGGCGCCGGCCGCGCGACTCGGTGAACGCCTCGGGACGCAGCTCGCCCGGGTCCCCGATGGGGAGGTGGCGGAAGCCTGTGTGCGCGACCTGGTGTGCCATGTCGGGCCCGGTGGCGACGCGCACCTCGTGCCCGGCCGCCGCGATGTGCCGGGCCAGGGAGATCATCGGATTGAGGTGGCCGAGCTGGCCTATGGAACAAATGAGAACGCGTGACATTCATTCTCCATGTTCAGCGGCGGGGAATCCATGACGGAGCGGCCTGCTCGTGGTTGTCGCCTTTTTCGAGGACCATCAGATTGTGGTGGAAATGCGCCGCCACCACGTGGCCGTCGAAATACGACGGCACGTGTCCGGGGTCGGCGAACTCCCTGTGGTTCAGGCCGTCGATGACCGTCTTGGCGAATTCGGCCGTGGTGCCCGGCACGTCGCGCCCGCCGCCGAACATGGGCCAGTAGGAGGTCTGCACGTCCTCCACGACGTACAGCCCGCCGGGCCGTACGTGGGGGAACAGCTCGCGCAGGGCCACCAGCACGTGGGCGTTCATGTGGCTGCCGTCGTCGATGACGATGTCGAACGGGCCGTGCTCCTCGGCCAGGGCGCGCAGCGCGGCGGGGTCACCCTGGTCGCCCGCCAAGGTGCGGATGCGGGGCCCCTGGACGCCCGTCTTGGGGAACAGGTCGAGCCCGAAGACCAGGCCGCGCCGGAAGTACCGCTGCCACATGCGCAGCGACGCGCCACCGGAGGCGGGGTCGTGGTAGCCGCCGACGCCGATCTCCAGCACCCGCACGAGCTCGTCGCGCAGCGGTGAGAAATAGCGCGCGTAGTGCGGGGTGTACCAGTGCATGGTCCCGTACTTGTCGGAGCCGAACCGGGTGGCCAGGCGGTCGAGGTTCGTCTCCGCCGACCGGCACGCCGTCAGCACGGACTCCACCGCCCGCGCCAGCGCGTGGATGGAGGCGATCGCCTCGCCGAGCCGCTCGGCGGGCGGCCAGTTCACCTCGACCCGCGCCTCGCCGTGCACGCCCGTGCCGTACAGCGCCCGCGCCAGCGCCACGAGGTCGTAGACGATCAGCGCGGCGGGGTCCTCGGCCGTGGCGGCGGAGGCGGTGACCCCGGAGGCCGAGACGCTCAGCACGTACGGATGCGAGCGCCCGGCGCCGGCCAGTTCGAGCTGGATGTCGAAGGATCCGCCGGGCGGGTCCGGTCGTATGCCGGAGGAACCGCCGGAGGGGTACGGCTGGATGCCGGAGGAGCCGCCGGGCGGGGGCTCGCACCGCGAGGCCACCTCGTCCGCCATGAGCGCGGCGGCGGGCGCCTCGCCGATTTCTTCTATCGCGGCGCGAATATCGTCGTCCGCGCCTCCGGCCGAGCGGAGAAGCCGCCAGATCGGCGTTTCATTTCCGATCACGGGAACACGCTAACAGCGCTTTCCCCCAGAACACCGGAAACGGCCGTCGATGCTCGCCGGAAAGCCCCACGACTGAGGAATTCGGTAGCTGTACGCGACCCGGATCCCCAGGCGGCGGGCGAGGCTTGCCGGATATACTTAGGAGCCTTATAGTTAGGATCCTAACGAGATGGGGGATCGATGCCCGACGAGCCCGGCTTCGCCGCCGACGACACCGGCCTGCTGTACAACCCGCAGCTGCGGGCCCTGGTCGGCCACGAGCTGGGCGATGAGGCCCTCGCCGTGGTCGAGGCCTTCGCGGCGATCAACCAGGCGGCCCGCCTCAACCGCTGGGCGCTTGAGCGCTGGGCCGTGCGCCACGGGCTCAGCGAGGCCCGCCTCCAGGTGCTGCTGGTGCTGCGCCGGCAGCCGCAGGGCATGCGCCTCGTCCACCTGGCCGCGGCGCTGGAGATCGCCCCTCCCTCGGTGACCGGCCTGGTCGACTCCCTGGAGAAGGACGGGCTGGTGCGGCGCGAGTCCGACCCGGGCGACCGCCGCTCCCTGCTCGCCACGCTCACCGCGCGCGGCCGTGAGCGCGTCGACGAGATCTGGTCGACGCAGGTGGAGCGCCAGGTCGGCATCACCGACGGCATCACCACCGAGGAGCTGCTCCAGCTGCGGCACCTCTGCCTCCGTCTCGTGCAGAACGTCAGGCGGGCCACCGCGAAACGGAACGACCCCGGTCCCCGCGAGACGCCGCCCGCCGATCCCCCGCATGCCGCCGACCGTGGAGGTCGCAATGACGCAGAAGGAAGAGCTGTCCGTTCCCCCGGCAGATGACGACGGGCCGCGCCTGTCCGCCTCGCGCAAGGTGGCGGCGACCGTGGGCGTCGCCATCGCCCTGCTGGTGGTCTCCCTCGACGGCACCATCGTCGGCACCGCGATGCCGCGCATCCTCGCCGACCTGCGAGGGCTGAACTACTACGCCTGGGTGGTCACGGCCTACCTCGTGACCTCGACCATCCTCATGCCCATCGCCGGCAAGCTCGGCGACCTGTTCGGCCGCAAGCCGCTGGTGCTCATCGGCCTCGCCGGCTTCCTCGGCACCTCGTGGCTGGTGGGCGCCTCGACCAGCACCCTGGAGCTGATCCTGCTCCGCGGCGTGCAGGGCCTGTTCGGCGGCATCCTCACCGCCGTGACGTTCGCCGTGGTCGCCGACATCTACCCGGTGCGCCAGCGGGTCAAGCTGCACGGCATCTTCAGCGCGATCATCGGCCTGTCGGTGGTGGCCGCGCCGCCGCTCGGCGGCTACATCACCGACAACTGGGGCTGGCGCTGGATCTTCTACGTCAACGTGCCGATCGGCGCCCTCGCGGTCGGGCTCACCTTCTTCTTCCTGCCGTACGTGGCGACCCGGCGCGGCTGGCGGGACATCGACTTCGCCGGCTGCGTGGCGCTGGGGGTCGCGCTCGTCCCCATCCTGATCGCGCTGTCCATCAGCAACGACCACGCCTGGACCTCGCCGCTGATGCTCGGCCTGATCGCGGTGTCGGTGGTCGGGCTGCCGGTCTTCCTGTTCGTGGAGCGCGCCGTCGCCAACCCGATCGTCCCGCTCGGCCTCTTCCTCGACCCGGTGTTCACGATCGCCATGGTCATCGCGGGGCTGTCCGCCGTCGGCCTGTACGGCCTGGCGGTGTTCATCCCGCTGCTCTACCAGGGCGTGCTCGGCGAGACGGCGACCGGCTCCGGCACCCTGCTCACCCCGCTGCTGCTCGGCATGCTGGTGGCCTCGCCGTTGTCCGGCCAGCTCATCGCGCGCGTGCGCTACTACCGGTTCATCGGCACCGTCGGCCTCGCCGCGATGGTCGCCGGGCTGCTCATGCTGACCTCGGTGACGCTGACCAGTCCCCACTGGCACGTCGTGGCCGACCTCGTGGTGCTCGGCATGGGCATGGGCCTGGTCTGGCCGCTGTCCACCGCGGTCGTCCAGGCCTCGATGGCCAAGGAGGTGGTGGGGGTCGCCACCGCTCAGGTGAACTTCTGGCGCAACCTCGGCGGCACGGTGGCGGTGGTGGTGCTCGGCAGCATCATGTCCAGCCGCCTGTCCACGGAGATCGCCTCCAGGCTCGCCACGGTCAACGCTCCCCCCGAACTGCTGGGCAAGCTCACCGGCGGCGGCTCACAGAACCTCTCCACGCTGTTCGACCCGGCCCAGGTCGACCGGCTGCGCGCGCAGGTCCCCGAGGCGCAACGAGCGCTGTTCGAGCTGGTCGAGCGGTCCATGCGCGCCGGCCTCGCCGATGTGCTGCACCAGGTGTTCCTCGTGGCCGCCGTCATCCTCGCCATACCCTTGCTGGCCAGCCTGTTCCTGAAGGAGACCCCGATCCCACCGGCCCGCTCCCGGCGCGAGGAACGGGCCACAGAGGAGGTCTGACCGTCGCGGTGATCTCGCCGACGCCGGTGCAAAATGCTGGGGTTTCTGGGGGGCCGTAGGGGAATGTCGTCATGCGATCGTGGGGGCGAAGCGGCCCGGGAACGGAAGGGATGGCGCGATGACGCCCGCCAGCACTCCCCGCACGATCGAAGACCTGATGGGACCGCAGGCCCCTGCCCACATGCGGCGGCTGCGCCAGGAGCAGCCCGTCTGCCCGGTGAAGCTGCCCAACGGCGACGAGGCCCTCCTGGTGACGCGGTACGACGACGTGGCGGCGGTGCTGTCCGACCCCCGGTTCAACCGCACGTTCAACCCGCGGGGGACGACCCGCGCGGGCGACCGGGCCACGCCTCCCGCGGACCTCGGCCAGATCACCCGTACGCTCGGCATGGACGGGCCGCCCCACCGCACGCTGAGGGCCGTGGTGAGCAAGGCCTTCACCGCCCGGCGGGTGGAGTCGCTGCGCCCGGCGATACAGAAGCACACCGACAACCTCATCGAGGACCTGCGCCGCCACGGCAGCCCCGCCGACCTGGTCTCGATCGTCGCCTCGCCGCTGCCCATCAGGGTGATCTGCGAGCTGCTCGGCGTTCCCCACGAGGACTCCGAGAAGTTCCGCGGCTGGTCCGACCGCACGCTGTCGGTCACCTCCTATCCCCGCGAGGAGGTGGTCACCGCGTGGCACGACCTGTTCGCCTACTTCGGCGAGCAGGTGGCGCTCAAGCGCGAGCAGCCCGGTGACGACCTGCTCAGCGACATGGTGGCGGCCAGCGACAAGGAGGAACGGCTGACCGAGCTGGAGCTGGTCTACCTCGCCACCGGCCTGCTCATCGGCGGCCACGAGTCGACCATCAACGCGATCAGCCTCGGCATGTGGCGCCTGCTGGAGCATCCCGCCGAGGTGGCGAGGATCCACGCCGACCCGTCCCTCATCGTCACCGCCGTAGAGGAGTTGCTGCGCTTCCAGACGCTCGGGGACATCGACCGGCAGCGGTTCACGCAGGAGGACCTGGAGCTGGGCGGCACGCCGATCCAGGCCGGCCAGATGGTGATGGCCGGGGTGCTTTCGGCGAACCGGGACGAGCGCTACTTCACCGACCCCGACCGGCTCGACGTCGCCCGGCAGCCCAACCCGCACCTCTCCTTCGGCCTGGGCCCGCACTTCTGCCTGGGCGCGGCGCTGGCGCGGGTCGAGCTGCAGATCGTGCTGGGCACGTTGCTGCGGGAGTTCCCCGGCATGCGCCTCGCGGTGCCGTCCGACCAGGTGCGGCGCAAGACAGGACTGATGGTGAGCGGCCTTGAGGAGCTGCTGGTCGCCTGGTGACCAGTCAGGGCAGTCCGCGACTGGTTTCGAGTACGAGGAGATCCCCCCATGGCACCCCAGCCCGGACCCGTTGACATCACCGATGCCCCGCCGCCACCCACGGTGACCCGGCCCGGGAGCATCAACGACCAGCAGTACCTGATCGACTGCTATCTGGAGTACGGGCCGGTGTTCCGCGTGCTCCAGAAGGGCGAGCTGGCCCGCAAGGAGGGCGACGAGTTCACCGTGCTCGCCGGACCTGAGGCCAACGCCTTCGCGATGCGCACCACCAACATGCACCAGGGCACCGACGGCGCGGTGAAGCTCAGGTCCGACAGCCACTGGGAGGACTTCAGCAACGAGCTGGGCATGGACGGCTTCACCCGCGAGGGCGACATGCACCGCCAGCACCGCATGCTGACCAGCCGGGGGTACGCCCGCACGACGATCACCGGCCGGCTGCCTGAGGTGGTCGCCATGGCCGAGGCCGTGACGGCGCGCTGGGAGCCCGGGCTCAACGTGCCCGCCGTGCGGGAGATCCAGCGCATCGTCGGCGAGCAGCTCGGACGCAGCCTCATCGGCTTCTCCCCCGCCGAGTACGTCGACGACCTCGTCACCTTCGTCCGCACCACCAAGCTGACCATGCTGCTGCGCACCGGGGCCGCCGAGATGCTGGCCGACCCCGCCTACGAGCGGGCGCGCGACCGCGTCTTCGAGATCGGCTACCGGGCGATCAACGCGAGGCTGCGGATCCCCCCGGACGAGCGCCCAGGCGACCTGCTGGACGACATGCTCGCCGTCTGGAACCCCAAGCTCGGCGACGACCTGCCGCCCCTGCTGGTGGCGGCCACCATCGGCCCGTTCCTCGCCGGCCTCGAGACCGCCTCCTACCGGACAGCCTTCCTGCTCCACCTGATCCTCGGAAACCAGGACGTGGGCCGCCGGATCGTCCAGGAGGTCGACGACTGGTTCGCCGGGCCGCTGACCTGGGACCGGCTCAAGACCTGCCACGCGCTCTACGGCGGGATGATGGAGGCCCTGCGGCTCTACAAGGGGCCGGCGCGCCAGTGGTACACGGCGGAGGAGTCGTTCGTCTTCGAGAACCACCTGGTGGCCAAGGGCGACAGCGTCATCATCGTGTACGACACCTCCCACCACCTCCCCGAGCTGTTCCCCGACCCGGGCGCGTTCGACGTGGACCGCTACCGTGCGCCCCGCAACGAGCACCGCCGCCTCGGCGCGTTCGCGCCGTTCGGCGTCGGCGGGCACACCTGCCTCGGGTCCGGCATGGCAGAGGTGCAGGTCATGGTGAACGTCGCGACCATCCTGCGCGACTGGGAGCTGGACGGGCCGGGCCTGCCCTTCGACGCCGACGCCGACGCCGACGAGGCGATGCGGGTCGGCGTGGTCGCCCGGCGCCCGGCGCGATGACCGGCGCGGGAGCCGGGGTCGCGGGCGCCCCGGCGGCCGGGCTCCGGACGCGCCTGCTCGCCCACGTGCAGACCTGGCGCCCGTACACCATGCTGTACATCGGCCTGGTGGGCCTGGCCGGCGGGCTGCTGAACGACCCCCGGGCGCCTGGCTGGGCGCTGGCCGGGGCGTGGGCGGTGCCGACCCTCGGCTGGATCGGCGGCCACTACGGCGGCGACTACTTCGACCGCCGGCTGGACGCCGTGGCCAAGCCGCACCGGCCCATCCCCTCGGGACGCATGCCGGCGGGCGACGGGCTCGCCGGCCTGGTCGCCTGCACCGCCGGCGGCGCGGTCGCGGCCCTGCTCCTGAACTGGCGGACGCTGGTCCTCGTGGCCGCGGCGCTCGCCGCCGGGCTCGGCTACAGCGCCGTGCTGAAGGCCCGGGGGCTGAGCGGCAACCTCATCCGAGGCAGCCTCACGGCGTTCGCCCTGCTGTTCGGCGCCATGGCCACGGCCCCGTACCCGGCGCCGTACGTGCTCCCGGTGGCCGCGGTGTTCCTGCTGCACGACATGCAGTCGAACCTGGTCGGCACGCTGCGCGACATCGGCGGCGACCGGGAGGCGGGCTACGAGACCTTTCCCGTGCGGCGCGGCGCCCGGCCGGCGGTGCGCGTCGTGGTGGCGGTGAGCGTGCTCTGGGTGGCGCTCGCGGCGGCCGTCCCCGCGCTGGGCCCCCCGAGGCCGGGCGGCGCGTCCGCGTACTGGCCGGTGCTCGGCGCGTGCGTGCTGCTCGCGGCAGCGGCGATCGGCCTGCTCGCCCGGGCCCCCGAGCCGATGCCGCCACGCGTCGCGCTGCGGGCGCACGCGGTGCTGGTCGTGGAGCGGGTCGCCCTGGCGGGGGCGTTCATCGGGCTCGCGGCGGGCCCGGCCGTGATGCTCGCGACCGCCCTGCCGGCCCTGCTGGCCACGATCATGCTCCAGGCCGGGATGCGCACGCGGTACGAGTTCGGCGCGGCCACCCTCGCCTGACCCCGCCTTTCGCAGGGAACCAATCGTCTCCCCGATCCGGAGGACCACCCGACCATGGGAATCGAGACCGTCACCAGCAGGCACCGGGACGTCGAGGGCAGCGTCGCCGGCGCGGTCAAGGCACTGTGGGCCGCGCAGCGTCCGGACGGCTCCTGGGAGGGATACCTGCCGTCTTCGGCCGTGTCGACCGCGGCCGTGCTCATCGCCCTGCACGTCGCCGACCGCGAGGGCAGCGCCGCGCTCATCGAGGCGGGCACCGGCTGGCTGGTGGCCCAGCAGAACGCCGACGGCGGCTGGGCCGACGTGCCCGGCGGCCCGTCCACCTTCAACGGGACCGGCATCGCGGTGTCCGCGCTGAAGACGGTGCGCCCCGGGGCCGGGGCGGAGATCGGCAGGGCCAGGGACTGGCTGGAGCGGATGGGCGGCCAGGCCGCGCTGGAGGACATCGAGCGGACCTCCCTCAACGTGATCGTCCGCGTCTACCTCGCCTTCGCCGGGCTGTACGACCCGGCGCGGGTGAAGCGGATCCCCATCGAGATCTCGCTCATGCCGCACCGGCTGCACCAGCGCGTGTCGTTCATCCTGCCGGGCGTCTACTCCTGGGCGATCATGCAGGTGCACACGCGTGACTTCGGCCGGCTCAGGCGCGCGGCCAACCGCGTCGCCGAGCGGCGCACGCTGCGATACCTGCGCGACCTGGCCGAGTTCGAGGGGCCGGACGGCGGGTCTGAGGAGTCGGCCTTCATGGTCGCCCTCATCGTCTTCGGGCTCGCGCTGGCCGGCGTGGGCGACGACCTCGTCGCCAAGTACCTCGCCTACATGCGCGGCGCCGTACGGCCCGACGGGTCGTGGCCCATCGACAGGGACCTGGAGCTGTCCGGCACCTGCTACGTCAGCCAGGGGCTCCAGGAGGCCGGGCTCGGCGACGACGAGCGGCTCCGCCCCGCCATGGACTGGATCAAGGCCTCGCAGCGGCAGGTGGGCCTTCCCGCGACCGGCTGTCCGCCCGGCGGCTGGGGCTGGGGCCTGCCGTCCTCCTGGCCCGACGTCGACGACACCTCTCTGGCGCTGTACACGCTGGCGCGGGCGGGGGTGCCCGCCACCGACCCCCATGTACGGGCTGGCGTGAGGTGGCTGCATTCCATGCGCAACCGCAACGGCTCGTGGGGGTGCTTCATCCGCAACGGCAGGACCATGTTCGACGCGCCCTGCTCGGCACTCACCGCGCACGCCATGATCGCGCTCAACCGGGTGGGCGGCCGGGACCACCGCCTCGACCGGGCGGTGCGCTGGCTCACAAGGACGCAGCGGCCCGACGGCTCCTTCTCCTGCGTGTGGTTCAGGGACCACACGGCGGGGACGGCCCGGGTGCTGGACGCGCTGGGGCAGCTCGGCATGGGCGACCACCCTGTCGCGCGGGGCTGCGCGAGCTGGCTCCTCGCCCACCACGCGCCTGGCGGCGGGTGGGGTGACGGTGGCGAGCTCGGCCCGACCGCCGAGGAGACCTCGTGGGCGGTGCTAGGCCTGGTCGGCTCGGGCCGGGGCGACGATCCCGCCGTCGCCGCCGGCGTCGAGTGGCTGGTGGACCACCAGCGCGACGACGGGCTGTGGGACGGCGGGCAGGTCGGCTACTACTACAACGGCCTGACGTACTGGTGTGACTCGATGGTGAACGGCTACGCGCTCCAGGCCCTCGCCCGCTACCGGGAGCGCTGACATCCCTCGCCACGCGGCCGGGCGCGGACTCGGGTACGCGCCCGGCATGGCCGGCGGCTCGGCTCCGGCTACGCGGCCGGTGCGGGGCCCAGCTCGACGAGCCGCACCCCGCGGGGATTCAGGCGGGTGGTGAGCACGGTGAGACCCGCCCGCGCGGCGAGCGTGCCGAGGTGCTCGGGGGTACGGACGCGCCCGCCCACGAGCACCAGGATGCGCAGGTCCTCGTCGGTGAAGGCGGCCTCGTCCACCTCCCACTGCTCGGCGACCAGCACCCGGCCGTGAGCGCCGCCCGCCTCGGCGCACCGGCGCAGGATCGTGGTGGCGGACTGGTCGTCCCAGTCGATCAGGACTCCGCTGAGCAGGTAGACGTCGCCGCCCCGCGGGAGGGGGTCGAAGAAGCTGCCCCCGATCGCCTCGCAGCGTCCCGACAGCCCGGCGGCGTCGAACGCCGCCTCGGCCTTGGCGGCGCTGGAGGGCAGGTCGATGAGCACCCCCCGCAGCCGCGGGTACGCCTGGAGCAGCCGGGTGAGCAGCATGCCCGACCCGCCGCCGACGTCGACCACCGTCCCGACGCGGCCCCACTGGTATCCCTCGATGACGTCGGCCACGGAGCGCCCGGTGTACCAGTGGGCGAAGCCGTCGAACTCGGCCAGGAGCCGCGGGTCGTCGGCGATGTCCTCGTAGTAGGGACGGCCGTACGCGGATTCGTAGACCGGCTCGCCCGTCCGCACCGCGTCGGCCAGGAAGGCGGCGGCCCTGTCGAGGCGGCCGGCGAGGCCGTCCTGGTCGAGCCGCGCGCGGAGCCGGGCAGGATGGTCGTCGAGCAGCAGCCGGGCGGCCGGGTTCAGGTCGTACACGCCGGGGGCCGCGCGGTGGAACACCCCGTGAGACACCAGGTAGGCGAGCAGCCGTCCGAGGGCGTCGGGGTCGAGCCCCATGCGGGCGGCGAGGTCCTTCACGTCCTTCGCGCCGTCGGCGAGGTGGTCGGCCAGCCGGAGCGTCGCGGCCGCCCTGACAGCGTGCGGCCAGATCGCGTCGGCGAGTCGTGTGACGTCCCTGCTGGCGTCGGGAACGTCGGCGATTCCCGCTATGTGATCACGCGCGTCCGGCAACTCCACTTGCTGTTCGGAAGTCCGGATATCAGATTCGGCACTCACGATTACCCTCCGCTACTTTCGGATGGCGATGCCAGGAAACAGGGACGAGTCTCGCGTTATTTGCGCTGATCAGTCCAGGTGCGCCGGAGAAGATGACCAACTACTAAGGATTACATCAGTATGCGGCACATGTCCTTCATGGCACTGTCTCAGTGAGCGAAGGCGAATGTCTCGTTGGGGCACGGGGGAAGCCATGCCGCGACGGGAGGACGGGGAAGAGCCCTAGTGATGCATATCGACGACAATTCTCCGCTTGCGATATTCGACTGGTACCGCGAGACGCGGTCCGTGAATCCGGTCTTCCGCGACGACGTCTTCAACGCGTGGCACGTGCTGCGGTACGAGGATGTGCGCATGGTGCTCTCGGACGGCGAGACGTTCCAGTCGACCCGGCCCGCCGACCGGCGGCCGGCGGTGGACGTGTTCGATCCCGGCGAGGACACCATGGTGCGCGCCGACGGCGCGCACCACAGGATGCTGCGCAGCCTGGTCAATCAGGCCTTCACTCCACGCGTGGTGGAGCGCCTGGCACCACGGGTGCGCGAGATCTGCGGGGAGCTGCTCGACCCCTTCGAGGGCAAGGGCGGCATGGAGGTGGTCGCGGACATCGCCTACCCGCTGCCCATCACGATCATCATGGAGATGCTCGGGGTTCCCACGGACCGGGTCGAGCAGTTCCGGCGCTGGTCCAACGTGGTGGTGTCCGGTGGCAGCGGCACCGCGCAGGAAGGCGCCGGCTCCGACATCGGCGCGATGATGGACTACTTCAGCGGCGTGCTCGCGGATCGCAGGGACGCCCCGGGCGACGACCTCATCAGCCGGCTCCTCGCCGCCGAGAGCGAAGGTCAGCGCCTCACCGAACGTCAGCTGCTCAACTTCTGCGCGCTGATGCTCATCGCCGGACACGAGACCACGACCAGCCTGATCACCAACACCGTGTTCTGCCTGCAGAACATGCCCGACGTGCTGGACCTCGCACGCCGGTCCGGCGGCGACTCCCTGCCGAAGGTCATCGACGAGGTCCTGCGGTACGCGGCCCCCGTGCAGGCCGTCCTGCGGTTCGCCACGGCGGACGTGGTGGTCGGCGGGCGGCAGATCAGCGCCGGCGACACCGTCTTCCCCTTCGTCGGATCGGCCAACCGCGACGAGACGGCCTTCCCCGACCCTGACCGGTTCGACGCCTCCCGCGCCGGCGGTCCGGGCCTCGCATTCGGCCACGGAATCCACTATTGTCTGGGCGCTCCTCTGGCCAGGCTGGAAACCGCCGTCGTGGTGTCCGAAATGCTGCGGCGTTTCGGCGGCAAGTGGTGGGCGGAGGGCATTGACTTCGATACTTCGATCCCGCGATTCCTCTTCGGAATCAAGCGGTTACCGCTCTCGTGGGACCACTAGACCCCCAGGTGGCACGGCGTGACAGGGCAGTAAGTCGTTTGTGTGAACGATAGTTACTGAACGATGTCGATATACCAAACTCGGTGCCGCTGGGATACGATCAATCCCGAATAGCTTTACCGGAATTGGCGGGACCGCGTGGAAGAACCCACCGCACCTGACAGCATCATTCCGACCCGTCGCTAACGGCTATGGAATGGGCGCCTCCTGAGAGCTCGAGCCCCGGAGTGAAGAGCCACTGCTCAAGGGCCCGACGATCGTCCAGCCTCGCGTGGCGATCGATCGGGCATCGAGTTGCCACCAACCGGAAAGGAAGCCGCATGGTCCCCACCGAGACGCTGGTCAAGGAGAAACTATCCGCCGAGGCCCGGAGCCGGCGGCGCCTGGCCGGGCAGCGGGTGTTCATGATCGGCGGCTGGCCGGCTCTGGAGACCGCGTTGTCCCGGGCGGCCGACCCCGACCACGGGAAGGGGCACGAGTTCTGGTTTCGCGACACCTTGATCACACGGGGCACCCCCGACATGACCTCACTGCCCCGGCAGGTGCGCGGCGCCCAGCCGCACTGGTTGCTGATCGGCCAGATGCTCAACGAGGAGGATCTCCCCGAGCTTGTCGCCAAATGCCAGGTGATGGCGCCGGTCGCCCGGCTTGCGATGCTGGGAGCGCTGAAGGACCGCGGCCGCGCGGAGGCCTGGGTGCGCCGGGGGTGCACGGTCTACCTGGCCTACAACTCCACCCTCGACCGGGTGCTCGACACACTCAAGATCGCCGCCTTGCTGGACCTGCAGATCGTCGACTATGTGATGTACCTGCGCTGGCAGCGCTCCATGCCCAAGGCGCCCCACCTGACCGACCGGCAGCAGCAGGTCCTCGAGCTGATCAAGCACGGGCACACCAACGCGGAGATCGCGAAGGAGCTCTACCTCACCCAGCACACGGTGGAGTTCCACATCCGCCACCTGCTGCAGAAGCTGGGCGCCCGCAACCGCACCGAGGCGGCGGAGATGGGCCACGCGCTGGGGATCTGCTGACCCGTGACCGGCGACGACCGGCCGGCCCCGGTCCCCGAACGGCCCGCCTGGGTCCCCACCGACCTGTACCCCTTCACGGACCGATACCTGGAGGTCGACGGTAACCTCGTCCACTACGTCGACGAAGGCTCAGGTCCGACCCTGCTCTTCCTGCACGGCAACCCGACCTGGTCGTTCCTCTACCGCGACGTGGTCGCCGGCCTGCGCGACCGCTTCCGCTGCGTGGCCCTCGACTACCCCGGTTTCGGGCTCTCCCGCGCCGGGCCGGGCTACCGGTTCACTCCCCGGGAGCACGCCAGGGTCGTCGAAAGCTTCATCGAGCGGCTCGACCTGACCGATCTGGTGGTGGCGGTCCACGACTGGGGCGGCCCCATCGGGCTGTGGGCGGCCGGCCGCCATCCCGAAAGGATCCGCGCGCTGGTCATCGGCAACACCTGGGCGTGGCCGAGCGACGACGCCGTCAAGCGGTGGTTCTCGGTCATCATGGGCGGGCCGGTCGGGCGCGCGCTCATCCGGCGGTTCAACGTCTTCGTGAACGCCTTCATCCCCGGCGCGATGCGGACACGCCGGCTCGACCGCCGGGCGCTGCTCGCCTACCGTGGCCCGTTCCCCGACGCCCGCTCGCGTACCCCGATGTTCGTCCTCCCCCAGCAGATCACCGCCGGGCGTGACTTCCTGCGGGAGGTGGAGGAGGGCCTGCCGTCCCTGGCGGCCAGGCCGGCTCTCATCGTCTGGGCCGAGGCGGACGCCGGCTTCAGGGCGGACGCGCGCCACCGCCTGGAGGCCGCCTTCCCCGACCACCGCACCGTGAGGCTCCCCCGCGCGGGCCACTACCTCCAGGAGGAGGACCCCGCCGCCATCGTGAGGGCCGTCCGGGCCTGGTGGACCGAGACCCAGAAGCCGGTTCTTTGACAGCGCGGGCGCAGAGAGGTCGGATGTCTGCGAAGATCCACCGTTGCGGATTTGCCCGTAGGCTATGAATCCACATGGCAGAAAGCGCAGGCATGCCCGAACACACCAACCTTCCGGTGAGCATCGACCCGACCATCCCGAGCGTCGCGCGGATGTACGACTACTACCTCGGCGGCAAGGACAACTTCGCCGCCGACCGGCGGGCCGCCGAGCAGTTCATCACCGTCCTGCCGGGCATACGGGAGATGGCGCGGGCGAACCGGGCGTTCCTCGCGCGGGCCGTGGACCTGCTGGCCCGCGAGGGCACGCGGCAGTTCCTGGACATCGGGTCAGGGCTGCCCACGCAGGAGAACGTGCACCAGATCGCCCAGCGCGTCGCCCCCGAGACCCGGGTCGTCTACGCCGACAACGATCCGATCGTCCTGGTGCACGGCCGCGCGCTGCTGGCGGACAGTCCGCGCAGCACGGTCGTACAGGCCGACATGCGCGAGCCGGAGGCGCTGCTGGCCCATCCCGAGATCTCGGGCGGCCTGGACTTCGACCAGCCGGTCGCCGTGCTGCTGGTCTCGATGCTGCACTTCATCCCCGAGGAGACCCTGGTCACGCGCATCGTGCGCACGATCCGCGAGCGCCTCGCCCCCGGCAGCCATCTGATCATCACCCACGCCTTCGAGGGCGACGTCGGCGCGGAGGTGCGCGAGGCCGGCCAGCGGGTCTACCGCTCGACCGCCACCGGCTCGCTCACCTCGCGCGGCGCGGACCGGCTGGCCGAGCTCCTCTCGGGCATGACATTGCTGGAGCCGGGCATCGTGCCGGTCCAGGCCTGGCGGCCCGAGTACGAGGGCGACGCCGCCTTCGACCCCGCCGAACCCGCCATCCTCGCCGCCGTCGCGCGCGGCTGACCGCCCCGCGCTCACAGCGCAGGGCTCGCGGCCGGCCGCTCGCGCGGTCACCTCACGGCGTCACCGGCCGGCTCGCCGTCGGCGGGGACCAGGGCGCCGCTGAACTGCGAGGAGTACAGCCGGTGGTAGGCGCCCCCGGCGGCCAGCAGTTCGTCGTGGGTGCCGTGCTCGACGATGCTTCCCGCGTCCATCACCAGGATCAGGTCGGCGTCGCGGATGGTGGACAGCCGGTGGGCGATGACGAAGCTGGTGCGGTCGGTGCGCAGCGCCGCCATCGCGTGCTGAACCAGGACCTCGGTGCGGGTGTCGACCGAGCTGGTTGCCTCGTCCAGGATGAGCAGGGACGGGTTGGCGAGGAAGGCGCGGGCGATGGTCAGCAACTGCTTCTCACCCGCGCTGACGTTGCCGCCCTCCTCGTCGATCACGGTGTCGTACCCGTCGGGCAGGGTGCGCACGAACCGGTCGACGAACGTGGCCCGCGCGGCGGCGTGGATCTGCTCGTCGGTGGCCTGGGGGTTGCCGTAGGCGATGTTCTCGCGGATGGTGCCGCCGAACAGCCAGGTGTCCTGGAGCACCATGCCGATGTGCGACCGCAGGTCCTCCCGGCGCATCGCGGTGATGTCGACGCCGTCGAGGGTGATGCGTCCGGCGTCCAGCTCGTAGAAGCGCATGATGAGGTTGACCAGTGTGGTCTTCCCCGCGCCGGTCGGGCCGACGATCGCGATCGTGTGCCCGGGGTCGGCCACCAGCGACAGGTCCTCGATGAGGGGCTGCTCGGGGTTGTAGCTGAAGGACACGTGCTCGAACTCGACGCGGCCCCGCCGGGCGGTGGGCAGCACCGGGTCGGCCGGGTCGGGGGCCTGCTCGCCGGCGTCCAGCAGCTCGAAGACGCGCTCGGCCGACGCCACTCCGGACTGCAGCAGGTTGGCCATCGAGGCGACCTGGGTCAGCGGCTGGGTGAACTGCCGGGAGTACTGGATGAACGCCTGGACGTCGCCCAGGCTCATCGACCCGGTGGCGACCCGCACGCCTCCGACGACCGCGATGGCGACGTAGTTGAGGTTCCCGATGAACATCATCATCGGCATGATGATCCCGGAGATGAACTGGGCGCCGAAGCTCGCCTTGAACAGCTCCTCGTTGCGCTGCCGGAACACCTCCTCGACCTCGGGCCCGCGCCCGAACACCTTCACCAGCTCGTGCCCGGTGAACGCCTCCTCGATGTGGCCGTTCAGGGTGCCGGTGTGGGCCCACTGCGCGACGAAGAGCTTCTGCGAGCGCTTCGCCACGAGCCCGGTGACGAGCATCGACAGCGGGATGGTCACCAGGGCGATCAGCGCGAGCAGCGGCGAGATCAGCAGCATCATCGCCAGCACGCCGATCACCGTCAGCAGCGAGCCGAGCAGCTGGCTGAGCGTCTGCTGCAGGGTCTGCGACACGTTGTCGATGTCGTTGGTGACCCGGCTGAGCAGCTCGCCGCGCGGCTGGCCGTCGAAGAACTTCAGGGGAAGCCGGTTGAGCTTGTCCTCGACGTCGGCGCGCAGCCGGAAGACGGTGCGCTGCGTCACGTCGTTCAGCAGGTAGCCCTGCAGCCAGCTGAAGACCGACGCCGCGACATAGAGCCCGAGGGCCCACGCAAGGACCGTGCCCAGCGCGCCGAAGTCGATCCCTTGGCCGGGGACGACGTTCATCCGCGCGAGCATGTCGGCGAAGTTGCCGTTGCCCGACGCGCGGGCGGCCTGGACCGCCTGCTCCGCGGTCGTCCCGGCGGGCAGCTGCCTGCCGACCACGCCGCTGAAGATCAGGTCCGTCGCGTGGCCGAGGATCTTGGGTCCTACGACGGCGAACCCGACGCTGGCCACCGCGAGGGCGATCACGGCCAGGATCCTCGGGCGTTCGGGGCTCAGGCGCCGGAGCAGCCGCCGGGTGGAGGGCCCGAAGTTCATCGACTTCTCCGCGGGCATCCCCGCTCCCGCGAAGGGCCCACGCCCGAAGCCGCCGCCTCCCACGGGCGGTCGCGGTCGCGTGGGTGCCGTTGGCCGGTCGCTCATACTGCGCTCTCCGCGGTCAGTTGGGACTCGACGATCTCTATGTAGGTCGGGCAGGTGTCCAGCAGATCGTCATGGGCGCCGATGCCGACGATCACGCCGTCGTCGAGGACGACGATCTGGTCGGCGTCGGCGATGGTGGAGACCCGCTGGCCGACGATGACGACGGCGGCCTCGGCGGTGTGCGGGCGCAGGGCGGCGCGCAGCCGGGCGTCGGTCGTCAGGTCCAGGGCCGAGAAGGAGTCGTCGAACAGGTAGATCTCGGGCTTGCTCACCAGCGCGCGGGCGATCGACAGCCGCTGCCGCTGCCCGCCGGACACGTTCGTGCCGCCCTGGGTGATCGGCGCTTCCAGGCCCTCGGGCATCGCCTCGACGAAGTCACGGGCCTGGGCCACCTCCAGCGCCTCCCACAGCTCCTCGTCGGTGGCGTCGGGGTTGCCGTACCGCAGGTTGCTCGCGACGGTGCCGGTGAACAGGTACGGCTTCTGCGGCACCAGGCCGATGCGCGTCCAGAGCATCTGGGGGTCCAGCTCGCGGACGTCGACGCCGTCGACGAGCACGGTGCCGGACGTGGCGTCGAACAGCCGGGGCACCAGGGAGATCAGCGTCGTCTTGCCCGACCCTGTGCTGCCGATGACGGCGGTGGTCTGCCCCGCGACGGCGCGGAACGAGATGCCGGACAGCACCGGCGCCGCCGCGCCCGGGTAGCGGAACTCGACGTCACGCATCTCCAGCTCGGCGTGGCCGTGCACCTGCCGTACGGGAGCCTCCGGCGGGCGCACCGACGACTCGGTGTCCAGCACCTCGCCGATGCGCTCGGCGCAGACGGCCGCGCGCGGGATCATGATCGAGATGAAGGTCGCCATCATCATCGACATGAGGATCTGCATCAGGTACATCAGGAAGGCGGTGAGGGCGCCGATCTGCATCTCGCCGCTGTCCACCCGGGCGGCGCCGAACCACAGCACGGCGACGCTGGAGACGTTGAGTATCAGCATCACGGTGGGGAAGATGAGCGCCGTCAGCCGCCCGACGCGCAGCGCGGTGCCGGTCAGCGAGTCGTTCGCCTCGGCGAACCGGCGGGTCTCCTCACGCTCCCGTACGAAGGCCCGCACGACGCGGATGCCGGAGAGCTGCTCGCGCAACACCTGGTTGACCAGGTCGATGCGGGTCTGCATCGCGCGGAACTGCGGGACCATGCGCGAGACGATCAGACCGATCGAGATCAGCAGCGCCGGGACGCAGACCAGCATGAGCCACGACAGGCCGATGTCCTGCCGCAACGCCATGATGATGCCACCGAGGCCCATGATCGGCGCGGCGACCAGCATCGTGCAGGTCATCACCACCAGCATCTGCACCTGCTGCACGTCGTTGGTGCTGCGGGTGATCAGGCTCGGTGCCCCGAACTGGGCGACCTCCCGGGCGGAGAACGCGCCCACCTGGTGGAAGACGCTCGACCGCACATCGCGCCCGAACCCCGCCGCCACCCGCGCCCCGTAGTAGACGGCCGCTATCGAGCAGCCGATCTGCACGAGGGACACGGCCAGCATCCAGCCGCCGGTGGACAGGATGTAGCCGGTGTCACCGGCGGCGACACCCTGGTCGATGATGTCGGCGTTCAGGCTCGGCAGGTACAGCGAGGCGATGGTGCCGACCAGCTGGAACAGCACCACGGCTGCCAGTGCCGACGAGTAGGGCCGCAGGTAGGTGCGGAGCAGTCGGCTCAGCATGGATGCGCTCCGACGGAGGGCGCACGGCGGGAGGGCGGGATCACCTGCATCACGCTATAGGAGCATGCAGCCCATTCACGCACGCTTTTTCGGGACGAGCGCAATGCGCGGATGTGCCGATGGCTCGAGTCTGGAGCGGATGTCCTGCGCGATCACCGGCAGCCGACGTCGCCGATCCGGAGTCGCTCGCATTCCGCGGCAGACCGCAGCTCACCACTCACCGCGACCTGTAGGCGTCCGCCCGAGGCTGGATGGTGATCACTTGGACGACGATCCGGCCGTCGTCGATCAGATAGAGAACCCGGTAGTCACCCCGGCGCGCCGACCACTGCGGAGCGAGGGGTTCGTCGAGAGGCTTGCCCACCCGACGAGGGTTGTCCAGAAGCGGGCCGGTGATGAACTCCCAGACCGCAGGCACGACCTTCGCCGGTAGCCGCTCGGCGAGATCCTGTCTGGCGCGGCGGGTGAGACTGAGTTCGTACCGCCCGCTCACAGGCGGCCGGTCCGGCGGAGCTCGGCCTCCACGTCCTCCTGGGAGACAGTGCGGCCCGCCTCCAGGTCGGCGAGCCCTTCGCGGATAGCCGCCACGGTTTCGGCCGAGGCGAGGATCTCGATCATCTCGCGCATCGTGTCGTAGTCGTCGGCGGCCAGCAGCACGGCGGCGGGCACGCCGTTGCGGGTGATCTCGAATCGCTCATGGGTGCTGACGGCGGACTCGACGATGCCGGAGAGCCGGTTACGAGCGTCCGCTAGAGAAAGAACCGTCATGTACATAATTCTAGCCATGAAATCTGCGAGATCACTCGGCTGGGCGGCTGTGGTCCCAGGCGGTACTGAAAAGGAGTGAAGCGTAGTCGTACATCAGCCCGGGGCGGGGGGCGACGATGCACGGCGAGTTCCGGCCGTGTTCTGCCTGCTGGTAGATGGTCAGGTAGGCGACGTTGTCGGTAACGATGACGCGATGCACGTTGGGCAGGTCGTAGAAGCGCAGCGAGACGTTCTCGCGATGCCGGGCGACCTCGCTCACATAAGCGGCGTTGACGCGCACCTGCTCAGCGAGCAGGCCGGAAGAGAAGCCCAGGTCCACACGGCGCATCTCCTTCTCCCGCCTGGACAGCCAGGAGTCGTGGCCGAGGTCGGCGTCAGGCAGCAGGATCTGCACGGACTCCAGTCGCCTGCCCGCTGCCTCCCAGACCTCGGCGAACCCTTCGCGCGTCAGTTCGTTCCCGCGACCGGCGAGAACACGTACCCAACGTGCACGGGTCAGCTCGGCCGCCAGTTCCCCGGAGGCCAGGCGCTGCCGTGAGATGAGGCGCCGGACCCCCAGGCCGGTCAGCCGGGAAAGAAGCGTGACTGGCCACTGGCGGGAACGCATGGAGAAGGTCCAGCCTCCCGCGACGGTGAGGGCGGTGGCGAGGAGGGAGCTCACCACACCGAGTACGAACTCGTTCACGTCTGTCTCCTTCGTCAACGGCCGCCGGGGAGCGCCAGAACGTCACGTCCTGTCGGCCGGCAGACGCAGATAAGAAAGGAGGCTACGCAGGACCGTTGCCGCGTGCCGTGCGGCGACGTCGTGGTACTCGTCGTTCTTGTTCGGGCCGGCATCGTCGGAGATCCCTCGCACGACGACCCAGCCGCGTACGGCCTGGGACCCGTCCTGCTCGTGGAATGCCTGCGTCAGACCGCCGGCCTCCATGTCCACGGCGAGGATCTTGTCGTTGAAGCCTTTCAGGTATCGGATGATCTCCGACTCGGCATCCGCGATCACTGCTTCGCCCGAGCCGATCGGCCCGGTGAGCACCCATTGGCGGTGAACCCCAGGCTGGACCAGAAAGGCGGATCGATGACCGCGCCGTTTCGTCGTAGGGGGCGGCTCGGTGTCCGTGCCCTCCGGTTCGCGGAGTCGGACGGGCGCTATGCCACGTTCGCGTAGTAGGAGTTGGTATCGAGCTGCCCAGTGCCGATGAACACCTCGGTTCCAGCCTCCACGCTGGTGAGGTACTTGGAGTTGCTCATCCAGCCGCGCGACACGAGGTTGCCAAGGAAGTCGCGCAGGTTGAGCGTCGACGACGAGGTGTTGCTGGTGCGCACGAACGAGAAGACGTTCCAGCCGATGTTGCCACGGTAGAGGTCCCAGCTCGTGCCGGCAATGCTGACGGTGGCCTGCCTGGTGCCGACCGGGCCCGCGCCGCCGGAGCGGTAGAGCCAGATCATCACCTCATCGGTGGGGTTGTCGCTGTAGCTCGGGTTCAAGATCGCGTGCAGCCACAGGTCGTACGCCACGTTCATGGTGACCGCGCCGTTCTGGGTGACCTTGTAGTTCCAGCCGGTGTTGACGCTGCGGTTGGCCGACAGCTGGACGGGCAACCCGGTGTTCGAGTTCTTCCATCCCCAGTGCCAGCCGAGCACCGAGCTGGCGTAGGACTTGACCTGGTTCGACTGTCCGGACCAGCCCAGGAGGTCCCCCAGCCGATCGTGCTGCCGGAGGTGGATGTGTCCCAGATGCACTGCCAGCCCGACCCCGAGCTCTGCCCCCAGAGATTGTTGTTGATCCAGTACTTGCCCTGGGTGATCGTCCCGTAGGCGGTGCAGGTGTTGGCGGCGTGGGCCGGCAGGGTCGTACCGGCGACGAGGGCGGTCATCATCACTACGCAGACAAGCGCCCGCTGAGCGACACGACGACGGTGGACTAGCACTTCAGGGCCTCCTTGACTCCTTAATTAGTTTGGACACTGGCTCAACTATCTACGCTTGACTCCACGCGCCAATCCCTGTCGCCAAGGGGTTCACAGTGCCGCGATCGTGGCCCTGGTAGGGGGCGGGCAGCCGCCGATCCGCCACGCGCCGCACGATGAAGCGTTCAGGGATCCCCCGGAGCGGCGACGCCGAAGCACGGAGCGGCCTCAACTTACGCTAGCGTAGGTTACGGTTTCGTAGCCTATCGAGGGGAAGATCCTTTGCGTGCGTTCAATGACACCGAGTTGCTGTTCGAGCTGGAGCCCGTGGTGGCCGGAGAGCTGGACCGGCATCTCCAGGTGGCCAAGGAATGGTTCCCGCACGAGTACGTCCCGTGGTCGCGGGGCCGCGACTACGACGGCGTCTTCGGCGGCGAGGCGTGGGACGAGACCGATTCGGCGATCCCTGAGGAGGCGCGGGTCTCCCTCATCGTCAACCTGCTGACCGAGGACAACCTGCCCAGCTACCACCACGAGATCGCCACGACCTTCGGCCGGGACGCGGCCTGGGGCACCTGGGTGCACCGGTGGACCGCCGAGGAGGGCCGGCACGGCACCGCGATCCGCGACTACCTGACGGTCACGCGGGCCGTCGACCCGGTAGCCCTTGAGCGGGCACGCATGCTGCATATGGGAGAGGGGTTCAGCAACTCCTACGAGGGAGTGCTGCACTCGCTGGCGTACGTCTCCTTCCAGGAGCTTGCCACCCGCGTGTCCCATCGCAACACCGGCAAGGCCTCGCAGGACCTGGACTGCGAGCGCCTGCTCGCCAGGATCGCCGCCGACGAGAACCTGCACATGCTCTTCTATCGCAACCTGCTCAACGCGGCCTTCCAGCTCGCTCCGAGCCAGACCATGCGCGCCGTCACCGACGTGGTGACCACCTTCCAGATGCCCGGCACCGGCATCGAGGGCTTCACCCGCAAGGCGATGACCATCGCCAACGCCGGAATCTACGACCTGCGCCTGCACCTCGACGACGTCCTCATGCCCGTCCTGCGCCAGTGGGCCGTCTTCGACCTCACCGGCCTCGACGGCGAAGCGGAGAAGGCCCGCGAGGAACTCGCCGAATTCCTGGCCCGCCTGGAAGTCTCCGCCTCCCGCTTCGTCGACCGCCGTGCGGCCCGCCGCACCCGCCTCGCCGGCGCCGTGGAGAACCACTGACACTCCAACGCCACCCTGAGCTCTCGCTTCCGCCATCGAGGTGACGCGCAAGTCCTCACGCATGGCGGACCATGCGTCCGGCCGCATATCGGCTTTCGATGGAAAACGTCATGCCATACTCACCCCACCTCCACTTCGGCCGGGCGCGGTCCGCACCGTCTTCCGTCGAGCGGGGTCACGGGCTGCCGTCCTACGAGAACAGATGCCACGGCCCGAAGCCGATCGCCGAAAGTGACGGTTCACATGAGGATCACGCTGGTCCAGGGTGACATCACCGAGCAGCGGGTGGACGCGGTCGTCAACGCCGCCGACCCCTCACTCCAGGGCAGCGGCGGGGTCGACGGGGCGATCCACCGGCGCGGCGGGCCCGACATCCTCGCCGAATGCCGGCGACTTCGTGACGCGCAGTACGTCAAGGGGCTGCCGACCGGAAAGGCCGTGGCGACCACAGCGGGCGAGTTGCCTGCCCGCTGGGTCGTCCACACCGCCGGACCGGCCTTCTCCCCGAGCGAGGACCGCTCGGGGCTGCTGGCCTCCTGCTACCGCGAGTCGCTCCGGGTCGCCGACGGGCTCGGCGCGGCCAGCGTCGCGTTCCCCGCGGTGTCCACCGGGATCCTCGGATGGCCCTTGGACGATGCCGCCCGCATCGCGATCAGCACCGTACGCACCATGCCGTCGCAGGTCAGGGACGTACGCTTCGTCCTGTTCACCGCCGAGGCGTACGTCGCCTTCGAGCGGGCCCTCAGCTCCGCTGGGCCCGGTGACAGCGAGATCGCCTCGACGCTCGCCGCCCAGCCGGCCGAACGATGGGCGCGTCTGTTCGCCCTCGTCGACACCCTCACCACGGCCGACCTCCAGGTGCCCTGGGATGGAGGGCAGAAGCTCGACGACGGCTCCGTCCAGGTCCCTTTCCCCGTCTACAGCGACGCCATCAACGCCGTCATCGGCCTGCTGTACGAGCTGAACGTCGTCGTGGTGTTCAACTGGTCGGAATGGCACCGCACGACCCCCTTGTTCCCGGACGCACGCGGCCTGGCCGACGCGCCCGTGGCCGACGCCGCCCGCCTGGCCACCACGTTCGTACGTGGTGAGCGGTTCTCCGACGGCGCGATCCAAGGAGCGATCGAGAGCGGCGCGCTACAGGCGATCTTCACCCGGCTGCGCAGGTGGTTCGACGAGGAGCGTCCGGCACGCTGAGGGCCCGTACATGGAAGAGGGGCACCCGGGTGGGCGCCCCTCTCAAGGGTGGATCTCCCGTTCAGGTCAGCCGAGCGCGTCGGCGAGGTCGAGGAGGGCCTTGATCAGCGCCGCCTGCTCCTTGTCGTAGGGGTTGAGCTGGTTGCTGACGGCCCGAAGCTGCGCCACGGCGGCGTGCTTCTGCGGCCCGTCGTTGAACCGCTCGGCCCGGTCGACGAACTTCTTGACGTTGTCGGCGACGTTCTTCTTCATGGTGCCGGTGCGCAACGCCTGCGCGTAGCGTGCCCGTACGACCTCGAAGCTCGCCGGCCACGTCACCTGCGGCTGGTGCTGCGCGTTGAACCGGTCGAAGTGCACCAGGGCCGCGGCGTCGATCTCGGCCTGGTCCAGGTCCTTGCTCGGTGTCAGGGCGAACGTGTCGAAACCGCGGGCGATCTCGCTGCCGTAGACGTTGCCGTTGTAGTAGTAGCCGGACCAGAATCCGCCGGTGACCAGCGAGGCCGCGTTGATCGGACCGCGGTCGAAGAAAGCGATCTCGCGCGGGTTGGCCGAGTCGGTGAAGTCGAAGGCCGAGAGTCCACCCTGATACCAGGCTTGGACCATGATGTCGCGTCCGGGCACCGGGACAAGGGACCCGTTGTGGGCCACGCAGTTCTCCTGGAGAGTCTGGGGGACCGGGAGCTTGTAGTAGCTGCGGAACGTCATCTTGCGGTCGACGATGTCGAAGATGGCGTTCGCGCCCCACGAGGGCTGGTCGGTCGTGCGGCAACGGGCGCCGGTGCCGCCGCCCCACTCGTCGGTGAAGACGACCTTCGTCCCGTCGTTGTTGATGGTCGCCGAGTGCCAGTACGCGAAGTTCGGGTCGGAGACCTCGTCGAGCCTGACCGGGTTGACGGGGTCGGAGATGTCGAGAAGCAGGCCGTTGCCCGCGCACGCCGCCGCGGCGAGCCCGATCTCCGGATACGCCGTGATGTCGTGGCAGTGGGTGGTGACCGGCTGCGGCGACCAGCTCGAGCCGGACGGGTGCCGCGGCGTCTGCGGGGTGTTCTGCAGCCCGTTGACGGCACCGGTCTCGGGGTCGGTGAACAGCCGGGGCTGGCTCACGATCGCGGCGGTCTCGGGCGCCGCCAGCGGCACCTTGATGACGTCGATCCGCCACTGCGCCGTGTTCGGGTCGGTCGCGGCCGTGTTGGCGCAGCCGGCCAGCTCACTCCCCGACCGGACGCTGGAGGTGCCCGAGACGTACACGTAGACGTTGTCCGGGTCGTTCTTGCTGGTCACGAGCGAGTGGGTGTGCGATCCGCGGCAGGTCTGCACCGCGGCCACCTGAACCGGGTTCCGGATGTCACTCACGTCGAAGACCCGGACGCCACGGAACCGGTCGGGGTTGACCGTCCCGCTTGCGCCCTGCGTCCCGCAGTCGAGCCGGCCGCGCGTCTCCTCGACCGACATGAACAGCAGGTTCCCGTATACCGACATGTCGCCCTGCCCGCCCGGGCACACCACCGAAGTGGTCAGCACCGGGTTCGCCGGGGTGGAGATGTCGTAGATGTTGAACCCGTTGAAGTTGCCCACGAACGCGTAGTCGCCGCCGAACGCCATGTCCGAGTTGGCGTACGAGAGGTTCCCGATGTTCGTGGACTGGAAGAATCCTTCTGGTCTGTCGCGGTGCGCCAGTCGCTGCAGCCCGCTACTGGCCTCCTGCGCGTCCAGCCATCCAGCACCGAGCTCGATGCGCGGATCCGCGTCCGCCATGGCTGTGGCGGGAAGCAGCCCGACCACGATCGCCCCCGTGGCGACCATCACCCCTAGCTTGCTTAAACCAGCACGTCCCCAACGTGCCGCAAGGCCATTCCTCATGGGCGCAGTTCCTCCGGTGACTCCATTGACGTGACCAACACAGCGCGATATGGGAACTAGATGCTCATACGTCCCTAAGCCGTCAAGATCCACACATCGGTAGGGAAACCATAAGGTAAGCGTTAAAAATGTGCTATACCCTGCGATACATCTTGATTCCGGACTTCCATCGTCTAACCGGCCGAAAGCGGGTTCAGGTGTTGTTCTCGTCATCCCCGTTACGGCGTCTGCTCCCGCTCGCTCTTCTCGCCACCGTGCCCGTCACCCTGCTCTCGGCCTGCTCGCCCGCGGGATCCGCGCAGGTGAGCGAGCGTGCGCCGGCGGTCGTTCAGCCGGGCGCGCCAGGTGAACCGGGCCAGGTGCTCACCGATGACAAGGTCCCGCAACCGGAGGGGCAGCTGTACACCGAGGCGGACGTGCGCTTCATGCAAGGGATGGTCCTGCACCACGCCCAAGCCCTGGTGATGGCCGGCATGGTCCCCGCCCGCACCACACGCAAGGACCTGACCCTGCTCGCCGAACGGATCAAGGTCTCGCAGGAGGACGAGATCACGCTGATCCAGCACTGGCTCCAGGCACGCCTCAAGCAGGTGCCGAACGGGACCTCCGGCCACACGCACGGCGGTGACCTGATGCCCGGGATGCTCACCGACGAGCAACTCGCCGAACTGAAGAAGGCCACCGGCACCGAGTTCGACAAGCTCTTCGTCAAGTTCATGATCTACCACCACACGGGTGCGCTCGGAATGGTGGAAAAGCTGTTCGCCGACAATGGCGGCCAGGAACCCGAGACCTACCAGTTCGCCACCCACGTCGACGCCGACCAGCGCATCGAGATCGACCGCATGCGACAACTTCAGGCCGAAATGCGCGACACCTCCGAGTAACTCCTCACCCGACATCCCTTCAGACCGTCAACACATCAACGCGAAGGTCGCCCACCGGTCCTCCAGCGGATCGGCTCCCTCACCGTGCCGGGCACGCTCCCGTAGACGCGGATCGGCTCTCGGTTGTTTCACGTGGCATCACCCGACCCATCTGGTCATGAACAGCGGGATGTCAGAGGAGGGTCAGTGCTCGGCCTCAACAGGTCATCAGAACGCCGATCGAGCGCCAAAATCACAGCCGGAGGTCAGCAGCGGAAATACCAACCCACGGCGGCTTATATTGCGGTAAATCCCGATTATCGGTGGCTCTAAACGCTAAAGATCCCGAACTCTGGCTTGGCCTCTCCGAGGTGACGTTTCGCATCCTCCTCGACTAGCGTCTCGAAACGTACACGTCGATTCGACATTCCCGGGAACCGATTCGGCGCTCCGTGGGTCCAGGCATCACGCCGGGCCCGACCGTCAGAAACGGAGTGAACCCATGCTGAAGCACGCTCTCGCCGCCGGCTCACTGGCAGCGTTCAGCCTCGTCGTTCCCGCGGTGACGCCGGCCCAGCCCGCCGGCGCCGCCACCGGCCGGCAAATATCGGAAGCCCACCCCTGCCACCACCATGGTCCGTACGGCCACCACCGCCACTGCCACCAGGGATATCCGTACGGCCACCATCACTGGCACCACGGTCATTGGCACCACGGTCATCCGTACGGGCACCACCACTGGCACCACGGTCACGGCGACCACCGGTGATCTATCCGACCCGGACCTTCACACCACCCTGAACAGCGCGATCGACGATGCGGTGGCGCGAGAACGTCCGGCATTCCTTCGTCGACACACAGATACGACGCCCGGCGTAACGCGTAGCCGGAGGCGCGAATCACCAGCCACCCGACTTCGCCGCGAGCGGCGGACCCTCCGCATCCTCGAAGGAACGGCGGGTCCGCCGTGGAGACGGCACAGCGATCGAGCGGTTCTCGTGCCCGCGGACGATGATCGGCGGTGCAAATACCGCTCCATGGCACCGAGACCCACTGTGAGCTGTGCTGATACGCATTCCAATATCAATACATGACTAATATCGATATTGGACATCAACTCGTGCAGTCTGCTTTGCTCTCTCCTCCTACTGATCAAGAGCAAGGACATGGAATGCGACACCCCCGTACCCGCCGCTTCCCCGCGATGCTGAAAGCGACCGGACTGGCGATATCCATTCTGGCGAGCGGTGCCGCCTACGGTGCGAACTCCGCTTCGGCCGACAGCCAGACGCTCCCACGGAGCGCGGCTTCCTGGACCGGGCAGGCCGTCCTCGACGACCTGCGGGCGGGGGCGTCCGGCCAGGCCGACGCTCGCCGGCGGCTTCGCGCGCTGGAGGTGTCCACCAAGAGCCGCATCGGGGCGTACGCCGTCGACACGGCCACGGGCAAGACGATCAACTACCGGTCCGGCGAGCGCTTCCCGCTGCTGTCCACCTTCAAGGCGCTGGCGGCCGCCGCGGTGCTGCGGAAGGCCCGCACGTCCGACCCGGGGCTGATGAACCGGGTCATCCACTGGAAGAGCAGCGACCTCAAAGCCAACTCACCGATCACCGAGAAGCACGTGGACGATGGACTGACCGTCGCCCAACTGTGCGCGGCCGCCATCGACTACAGCGACAACACCGCGGGCAACATGCTGCTGAAGCAAGTCGGCGGCCCGGCGGGACTGACGAGGTACTTCCGCGCGCTGAAGGACCCGATCACCCGCCTGGACCGCTGGGAGACCGAGCTCAACAACTGGAATCCCAAGGAGAAGCGGGACACCACCACCCCCGCCGCCATGGCCGGCAACCTGCGAAAAGTCACTTTCGGCACAGCGCTCGACGCCAAGGACCAGGCGCAGCTGATCGGCTGGCTCCGCGGGAACACGACCGGTGACGCACGGATCCGCGCCGGACTGCCCAAGACCTGGATCATCGGCGACAAGACCGGCACCTCCGACACCTACGGGGCCGCCAACGACATCGCCGTCATCCAGACCTCGGAGTCCGCCGCACCGCTGATCATGGCCATCTACACCACCCACAAGGCCGCCGACGCCCTCGGCGACAACAAGCTCATCGCCGACACCGCCACCACCCTCGCCCACGCCCTCGGCAAACTCCCCTAGCCATCATGGCGGCGGGGCAGGTGCCCGCTCCTAGGCAACCGGCCCCGCCAGGCCATGGCCGGGTGGCGATCCTGATCGGACGTCCTGCGCTCTTCGTACGCGATCGAGTCCGCGGTCGCGGGGCAATCGGGTATCTCCCAGCCAGAGCAAGGGAGCGATCCACCTTGACGGGGCCTTAGGGCACGAGCAAGCATAGAAGTCCGATTCAATGTCGACAGGTGACGGCCATCCACTGGCCGAGCGCGTTCACCAGGCTTCCCGTCCCACGATGTGTGCAGGGTGATGAATAGCGGTTCCGGCGACGACGACACCCCTGATGGTCATGTCAACGACTTGAGTGGGTCGGTTCTGGGACCTGTAGTCCAAGCACGCGATGTCCGGGGCGGAATCCATGTGCATCACGGATTCGAGCCCCTGCCAAAGCCGTCCCAGCTCCCGGCGGGCAGCATCCTGGTGGACCGCGTCGAAGCACTGGCACTCCTCGATTCCGTACGCTCCGACCACCGTGGCCCGGGCGTGCCCAAGGTCGCCTTGGTCAGCGGCCCGGCCGGCATCGGCAAGACAGCGGTGGCGCTGCACTGGGCGCACCGCGAGCGTCACACCTTTCCCGACGGCCAGCTCTACGCCGACCTGCGCGGGCACGCGGCGGACGAGCCCGTCGAGCCGACGGAGGTGCTGGGACATTTCATCCGGGCATTCGGTATCGCCCCGGAGCGCATCCCCGCAGGCCTGGCGGAGCGCGCGGCGCTCTTCCAATCGGTCGTCAGTGAACGTCGTCTGGTCATCGTGCTGGATGATGCCCTCTCAGCCGCCCAGGTCAGTCCTCTGCTTCCTGCCTCGGCCAACAGCGTGGCCGTGGTCACCAGCCGCTGGCGGCTCGCGGGCCTGCTCCTGCGCGGCGCTCGCGGCGTACAGCTCGATCGGCTCAGCGCCGAGGGAGCGCTGGAACTACTGAGACGTACCCTCGGCGACGACCGCGTCGAGAGCGAGCCGGACGCCGCCGTGGAACTCGTCGAACTGTGCTCGCGGTTCCCGCTGCCGCTGTGCGTGGCCGCCGCGCGGCTCGCGACCAGGCCGACCTGGGAGGTGGGCGAGATGGTCGATGCGCTGAGGCAGGAAAGGCAGCGCCTCAACGCGCTTTCCGTGGAGGAGGACATTACGATCCGCGCCGCCCTGATGCTGTCGTACCGCGAGCTTTCGCCGCCGGAGGCACGGGTCTACCGGCTACTCGGGCTCTTCCCGGGCGCGCCCTTCGACAGCTGGGCAGCCGCCGCCACGGTCGGGCTTCCCCGTACGCGCATCAGGCAACTGCTCGGGGTATTGGTGGACGCCAATCTGCTGGACGACGTCACCGGTGGAAACTACAAGTTCCACGACCTCACCCTGCTCCACGCTCGTGAAATGGCCCAGCAGGACGAGGCTCCGGCCGTTCTCGACGAGACCGTACGACGCGCACTGGACTGGTTCCTGCACACCGCGTCCACCGCGAGCCGGGTCATACTGCCGTATCGGGGCTCACCCGCACCGGTGGTGGAGCACATACCTGCTGAACCTTTCGTTTTCTCCGGCCCGGCGCAGGCGCTGGACTGGCTGGAAAACGAGTTCCGCAACCTGCGCACGGCTGTACGAACCGCGTTCGATCGCGGGGCGTTCCGCGTGGCGTGGCAGCTCGTGGACGAGATGTGGCCGCTGTTCCTCTACCGAGGCCACCACGCCGAACGGTTGGAGGTGGACCAACTGGGGCTGGAGGCGGCACGAGCGTGCTCCGACGCTCTTGCCGAGGCCAAGATGCTGAACCGCACAGGGCTGGCACTGCGCGAGCTGGGCCGGACGGAGGAAGCGGCCGATGACTTCCGCCAGGCGCTGCGCATCTGGCGCCGTATAGGCAACCGGCAGCGTGTCGCGGGTACGCTGCGGCGGTTGGGGCTGGTGGAGAAGGATCTCGGCCGTCTCGACATGGCGATAACGCTGTTCGGCGAAGCGCTGGACGGCTATCGCGAGGAGAAGGAGTCCCGCAGGGTCGCTCTCACGTTGTGCGATCTCGGCGAGGCTCTGATCGAGAAGCGGCGTGAGGAAGAGGCCGTCGCGCATCTGACGGAGGCGCGGAGCCTGTTGGGGGCGGAGGCGGATCCGCACAATCAGGCACGCGTGCTCATCCTGCTCGGCCGTGCGCGAGCCAAAGACGGTGCGGTCGCATCCGATCTGCTGCTGCAGGGCCTGCACCTCATGAGGGACAGCGGTTCCGCCACCGGTGAGGCGCTCGCGCTGCGGGAACTAGGAAACCTTGCCCTGTCAGAAGGCAGGAGGGACGACGCGCGCCGGTACCACGAGGAGGCGCGGCAGATCGTCGCACGAATGGGAAGGTCGGAGCAGACGAGCGAGTGAGCCGGTACGCCGAGTTCTGAACGGTCGGACTGACGGCTCAGCGGCCTTCGAGCGGCCGGCGCGGCTGTCACGGATCAGCGGCTCATGGCCACCCACCGCCATCCCAGCGTCCGAGAACGGTTGTGGGTGGATGCGAGTTGCGCAGTTCCGCGAGTTCCCCGTCGGTCAGCGACGCGGTCACCGGAAGGCGGGTTCCGATCTTCCAGCCCGCGTGCAGCACGGCCGTCTGCAGGGCGCGCACCGGGTCTTTCGTACGCAGCCACACGTGAAGGAAGGTGGCGAACAACGCGTCGCCCGCCCCTGAAGTGTTGACGACTCCCCGTGGCGTCACCGCCTCCACCCGTACCAGCATCCCGTCACGCGTGCCCAGCAACGCGCCTCGCGCTCCCATCCCCACGCACGTCAACCGGCATCTCGGGTAGTGGTCGAAGACTCTCGCCACCCACACCTCAGGCGGGCAGGGAAGCAGCTCGTGGCTGCAGAAGACGATCTCGGCCGCCTGAAGCCAGGGCCGGTTGTACTCGTCCGTCAGGTCCGCGATGAGATGGACGTCCACCGCGATGGGCACGCCGAGCAGGGCCGCCGAAGCGACCATGGCCCGTACGAACTTCGCGTTCGTCAGGACCAGCAGGTCGGCGTCGCGTGCCACCGCGCCCATCACCTCGAACGGATAAGTGATCCCGTTCACCGGCGCGAGGTGGGGAAGACCCATACGGCTCCCATCGGGTGCGACCAGGGCCACTCCCATGGACGACGCCGGACCGTCGACCACCTCGGGGCCGAGCAACCCGACCCGGTCCAGCTCCGCGCGTATCTCCACACCGAGGATATCGCGTCCGACGACCGTGCACAGGCGTACGTCCTCCTCCAGCGTGCGGAGGATACGCGCGATGTGACCCGCCGCTCCGGACACCCCTCCGGCCATCCAGCGTGGCGTGCACTTCGAGGAGTAGCGCAGGGGGAAGCCCGGCACACCGACCGACAGGTAGAAGCTGACGGCACCCGCGACCACGATCTTCCGTGTCGTGCGTCCGCCCTCTCGCGGGCCGCCCGGGGACATCGATGTCATGAGACGCTCCTTCGCGCGCTTCCCGGGAAGGGATCGGTCAGCCGGATCTGTGCCCGGCCGGCGACCTCCAGCGAACCCGGCGTGCCTGCGGCCGAGCCGATGTAACGGCCGAGGATCACCGACGCGGTCGTCAGGCACCGAAGCGGTATGCCGGCGACCAGCCATCCGTAGAGGAACGATCCGTACACCGCCGGCCCCAGGCCCGCGCCGGCCGCTGACCCACCCACTTCGGTGATCTTCGCGAGTCGCCCGTCACGCAGTCCCACCAGGCAGCCCCGCCGCCGCCTGCCGGTGGCGACCTCGCAGCCGGGGTAGCGGTCAAGGATGCGGGTCACCCGGTGGGCCTGGAACGGGTACGGGCGCCTCCTGGCCCCGACCACCACGTCCGCGGCCTCGCGCCATCCTTCGTCCAGACCGTCATCGAGATGGACGACGACATGAACGCCCTCGGAGACGAGCGTGCCCGGCGGCATCGCGCAGTAGCCCCGCGTACCCGTGAAGACCATCAAGTGGGGTTCGCGGAGCGGCCCCTCCCGGGGAATCACGAGGATCGCCGGTGCGCTGAGCCGCACCGTCGCCGTTCGCGTCATGGACGCGGTACGCCTCATGTGGAACACGTCCTGGAGCCGAAACAAATGAACGGCGACAAGCTTCTCGAGCACGTTCGCCTCCATCTCCGATCGACAGGAAAGGCTCGTGACGGCAGAGGAAGAGCCGGCCGAGGTGTTCACCGGGCGTGGCGGGTGCGTCGTCATGTCCGCTTGCCCCGGCTTGCCCGGGTACCTCCGGGGCTGGTCGTGCAGCACGGCTGGACCGCCGCCGCGAACGGCGGGAGACCAGGTGGACCTCCGTGAACAGCGCAATGGTTCAGGAGGAACGGCACAGCGGCCGGTGCGGTCGCCGTGATGGTCGCGGGCTGTTTCAAGCGCATCAGCCGGTACATGAGCCGGCGCATGTTGCGGTCGAAGCGACCTGGCGCCGAGGTGATCCGCTCCACCACGCTCTTGTACCGGTCGTCCCGGAACTCGGCGCTCACCCTGGTCAGTTGCCCGTACAGGGACTCGTGCGGGGTCAGCCGCGGCGCGACGGCGGCGAGTTCGCCTTGCGCGGAGGCCGGATCCACCTCGGACTCGGGGAAGCTCGCGAGCACCACCGGAGCTCCGGTGACGGTCCCGTACAGGGTCGCCGATCCGTGATCACCGATGATCAGGTCGGCCGCGGCGAGCACCGATCGCCAGTCCGCCTCGGGCGGCACCAGGCCGAGCCCTTGCCGCAGGCAGTCCGCGAGCCACGTTCTCACCTGCCACACACCATGCCCAAACCAGACATTAGGGTGAAAAAGCGCCACGATGCGGAACTGCTCCTCGGGCAACTCGGACAGCAGGCGAGGCAGCAGGTCCGAGCGCCGCCCGAACAGCGACTGCGATCCCCACGTTGAGGTGACCACGACGAGTTTTTGGTCCCGCCTGACCGCCAGCGCCCTGCGGTAGGCGGCTCGATGCGCCAGGCTCACGGCCAACCGGTCGTATGACGAGTCACCGACCACGACGGCCGAAGGCACCGCCTCCGGGCACGTCCGGCCGAGCCGTCCCAGTTCGGACCGGTGGGACAGGACGATCGCCGCCGGGACGACCGCGCCGTCGTAGACCAACCGTTGCGTGTCGAGCCCGTACGCGACGGCTCCGCCGACAGCGCGAGCACCTTCGCGCGCCCTGACCAGCTTGTTGAAGCCGGCGCCATGGGGCATGACGATCAAAGGCGCGTGAATCTCGTGCACCGCTCCCAAGGCGGCCGCGAGAGCAAGATCGAATCGCTGTTGCGTCGCCTGACGCCAGGGTAAGCGGATCACACGCAGGCCATCCAGGAACTCGGCCACCCCATTGCCGAAGACATCAGGGGCCATCGTGAAGACCACCTGGATCCGCAGGTCCGACTCGACAAGTCGCATGGTTTCCAGCAGCCGCTGTCCCGATGTGACGGTGTGGACCACCACGAGAACCGCCTTGCAGTTGGGGCGTGTCACCCATCTGCGCGCGTCGAGCCCGATCGGAACCCGACGCCATTCCTGATCAGACATTGGTATACCCAGCCCCCTCGCCGGCCCTCGGCTGTTCGGACGAGGCCCCCTCGCCCTCATCGCAAGCGTCGGCCCCACGCCTTGCGGAAATCCTTGCGGCGGACTTGCGTTTTACACGCGGAACCACTTCGAGTAAGAGACGCTTTTACTACACCCACGGTCAGGCACTGGATCTATCGCGCGGCCGGTGAAAAACTACCGGGCACGGAAGGGCGACGTCCCGAGAAGAGACTCGAATGGAATTTCGCATTTTGGGTCCAGTGGAACTCTGGTCCTGCGAACGGCGCCATGACCTGGGCTGGGCCAGGGAACGGCTCGTCATGGCGGTTCTCCTCATGACGCCGGGGCGCCCGGTCTCGGCGCAATCACTCATCGGCAAGATGTGGGACGGCAACCCAACGGAGAAAGCACGAGCTCATTTACAGACCCACATTGCCCGCCTGCGGAGCCGCCTCCATGATATCGGCGAAGACAAAGGCACGCACCTGTACCACCTTTCCGGGGCCTACATATTGGAAACGGACGTCGAAAACATCGATTATCACCGGTTCCGCAGACTGCGTACGGAAGCCCGGCAATCGGCGGCGAGTGGCGATCCCGATCACGCTCTTCGGCTCTACCAGCAAGCGGCGAACCTGTGGCGCGGGGAACCACTGGCAGGCCTCCAGGGTTCGTGGGCCGACACGACTCGCAAGAATCTCGAAGACGAGCTGGTCGGCTGCACCATCGAGCGCATCACACTCGAACTCGGCCACGGTGACCACATCCGGCCGATCGCGGAGCTGTCCGAACTCGTCACCCGCTTCCCCTTCGACGAGAAGCTCGTCGAGCTTCTCATGCGAGCGCTGTATGCCGGCGGGCGTCAGGCGGACGCGCTGGCGGCCTACCGGCAAGCGCGGAAACGACTCGTCGACGACCTCGGCACCGAGGCAGGGACCGAACTGCAGGAACTGCATCAGCGCATTCTCCGCCGCGACCCCACGCTCCTGCCCGAAGCCGGGGCACGAGGGACGGCGGAGAATCCTCCTCCCAACGATCTGCCGCGCGATGTCCCCACCTTCACCGGCAGGGCGGCCGAAGTCGCCTTCCTGACGTCCGACAAAGTGCTCGCGGAGGCGGCGGTGCCCGTGCTGGCCATCGACGGCATGGCGGGGGTCGGCAAGACCTCGCTCGCCGTACACGTGGCGCACCGTCTTGCCGCCCGGTATCCCGACGGCCGGCTCTATCTCGACTTGCGCGGTCACCATGCCCACCACGAGGCGGTCGAGCCGGCCGCCGCCCTCGACCGGCTGCTTCACCATCTCGGCGTGCCCGGAAGCGAGATCCCCGAGGAACTGGACGCGCGGGCCGGGCTGTGGCGCGAGCGACTGGCCGGACGCAGAGTTCTCATCGTGCTG
Organism: Sphaerisporangium sp. NPDC088356; assembly: GCF_040685555.1. NCBI lineage: Bacteria > Bacillati > Actinomycetota > Actinomycetes > Streptosporangiales > Streptosporangiaceae > Sphaerisporangium > Sphaerisporangium sp. NPDC088356. Next base: position 4,365 of record NZ_JBFBIK010000043.1, on the reverse strand, counting down.
GACGACGCGACGGGGCATCAGCAGATCCGCCACCTACTGCCCGGCGTGCCCGGCTGTCTGGTCATCGTCACGAGCAGGCGGAGACTGGCCGGCCTGGAGGGCGTCGAGTCGCTCTCGCTGGACGTCCTGCCTCCGGAGGACGCCGCCACGCTTCTTCATCGTGCCGCCGGCACGGGTCGCGAGCTCGAAGCCGAGCACGTCGCCGCGGTGACGCGGCTCTGCGGCCACCTCCCTCTCGCCATCCAGCTGGTCGGCGGCAGGCTCCGGCACCGCCCAGCGTGGAGCGTCGCCGATCTGGCGGAACGGCTGGGACGGGACAACCAGCGCCTGGCCGAGATCAGAGCCGAGAACCGCGAAATCACCGCCGCATTCCATCTCTCCTATCAAGGGCTCACCGAAGCCCAGCGGCGGGCGTTCGGCCGACTCGGGCTCCATCCGGGGATGGAACTGACCGCCCATTGCGCGGCAGCGCTGCTGGAATCGCCCCTCGCTGACGCGGAGAATCTCCTCGACGACCTTCTGGACCACCATCTGATCGCCGAACCGCGACGCGGCCGATATCGCTTTCATGATCTGATCCGCGACTACGCCGTCTCGCTGTCCCATCAGGAGTCGGAGGGCGAGCGTACGGGCGCCCTTCAGCGCATCCTGGATTACCACCTCTTCCTGGCGGACCGTGCGGACCGGCTCCTTTACCAGCACCGGGTGCGCATCCCCGTTGAGGTGGATATTCCACCGCGAACATCACCCGACATCGCGACCGCGGACCAAGCCCGGAAATGGTTGAGCACGGAACTCGACGATCTCCTGCGGCTGACCCGCTATGCCGCGAAACATGGCTGGACACGGCACGCCGCGATGTTCCCTCATGTGCTGAGTCGCCACCTCAGCTTCTGGGGACACTGGGCGGATGCCATCCGTGTTCACGCGAGCGCGATCGAGGCATGGCGGCGACTGGACGACGAGCGGGGAGTCGCACGTGCCATGACCGACCTCAGCGAGGTGCTTTGGCGGGACGGCCGGCTCGACGAATGCCTTGACGTGGCGACCCAGGCCCTGCGCATCCAGCGCGGACGGGACGATCAGCACGGTGTCGCGGAGCTCCTCGACCAGAGCGGCCGGGCTCACTGGCACCGCTCGGAATTCGATGTGGCGCTGGGTTATTTCGAGCAGGCGCTCGATATCAGAAGGGCGATCGATGACCGCTACGGCCAGGCTCTGAGCCTGAACCACATCGCCGGCATCGCCCACGACAGAGGAGAGTACCGAGCGGCGTCCGACCGCTTGCGGGAAGTTCTCGCACTGCATGAGAAGGACGGCGACCTCCATGGCCGTCAGGTGGTGTTGAACAACATCGGCGAGCTGGAGGCACGCCTCGGCCAATACACCAGCGCATTGAAGTATTACGAGGAGGCATCCGCCCTCGCCACAGAGACGGGCCCCAAGGACAGGGCCACTCTGCTGCACAACACGGCCAACGTACTGCAGCATCTCGGCCGTCATGGAGAGGCGCTGGAACGCTACAGGAGCGCCTTGCGCCTCTATCGCGATATCGGCGACCGGCGATGCGAAGCGCACACGCTCAACAGCGTCGGCTCCTGCTATGCGAGCATCGGGAACGACGGGCCCGCGCTCATCCATCACCAGAAGGCGTTGCACATCTCCACGGAGCTTCTGGAGCGGCAGCAACAGGCGCGTGCCCTGCTGGGCATCGGCGACGCCCATCAGCGTGCGGCTCGCCATCACACCGCGCTCAAGTTCTACGACGAAGCGCTGCGTGTCGCCCAAGGCATCGGCGACGTCCACCAGGAAGCTCAGGCATTGCGGCAGCTGGGCTCCGCACTCGACCGGATCGGCGACCGCTCCCAAGCCCGGCGGCTCTGGCGCCAAGCCCTGGAGCTCTATGAGCACCTGGGCGTCCCCGAGGCACGGGGCCTCCGGACCCGCCTACACGGCTTTCCTGAAGCGGCAGATTCGTAACACCGAAGACCTCCCGCCAGAAAGCTCGCAACGCTATCGCAGCAGTTACCGATCGGACAAAACGCACACCACTCGCCTTATCCCATAATTCTCCAACATGCGTGTGCAAGGCGGGAATGGTGGCGCGCCGAGCGCCGAGCAACTAGGATTTGGGGCTGTACGAATCGAACAAAGAGGTTCGGCCGTAACACGTCCACACAGTTAGGGATATACGTGAAAGCACGAGACTATGTGCTGGCAGCAGCGCTGCTGTCGGCGGCCATCTGGATGACGCACGTGGCACCGTTCATCCCAGGAATTGCTGGCGTCCAGTAGACCAGATGATATGACACCGCAAAGGAGGGGGGCGAGATTCGACCTCCCTCCGCGGATGTCAGCACTACGAGGTTCCTCCCGGAGGGACGTTCAGGAACTCCCGGATGAACGGTCCAACCGCTACACTTCAGCCGCGTTACTACACTTTTCTCCTGTCTCCCCTTACCTTGGCCAGGAGGCTCCACGACGAGGCGTATCCACCACTCGCCGCGAGACCTCCGCTGGCGCCCCCACCCTCCGGGGAAGGTCTGACCCACGATGGTCGCAGGGAGATGTGATGGACCCCACCGTGCTCACCGGGATACTGTCCGCGCTGATCGGCGGGGCGGCGGGTGAGCTGGGCAAGGGTGCCTGGGCGTCGCTGACCACCCTCGCGCGGCGACGGTTCGGACGAGAATCGGCGGCGGTCACAGCGCTGGAACAAGCCGATTCCGACAAGCCGGATGAGATCGCCGGGCTCCTCGTCGACCTGGCAGCGATAGACCCCGAATTCGGAAAAGAGCTTCACAGATGGACGACCGAAGCCGCGCACATCATCCAGCAGAGGCGTGACGTGTCCAACACGATATCTGGCGAAGCCCAGATCACCGGCCCAGTGATCCAGGCCGGCGACATCCACGGCTCGGTCAGCTTCGATCGCGCCTGAGGCGGTGCCCACTATCCTCGGCCGGCTCGACCGCTCCTCTTGACACCTTCGCCGGCGAGCTCTCGCTGTCCGCTTTGCTCCTGGACACGCACGCCAGGTCGGCGCCGGGCGGCGGAGAGGAACGCATGGGCGAGCACGATGCCTTCTGGATCGACCACGGCCACGATCGCGAACTCGCGACCGACGGGTCGAGCCACTACGCGCAGCATGTAGAGCGCAACGTCGCGGCGTTCGAGAGCTCGTGGGGCGACATCGCGCCGGTCACCTTCGCCTGCACCGCGTGGCGGCTCGCCATCACACCCTCGCCACCGTACGTGCGCCGGCACCGGCGCGTCCTGTCCGCCGCCTGCGACCGCAACCCCTGGGACGGCACGCTCACCGCCCACATCCTGCTCGTGTCACCACTGCCCGCCGAGCTCACCGCCTCCCGCGAATGGTGGCGCGACCGTGGCTGGCGCGAGTGGCCGCAGACCTTCGGCCAGTACCTCGAGCCCACCGACCAGGACCTCACCCGCGCCCCCTTCCTACGCACCACCCTGCTCATCGACGCGCCCGTCCCCCTCGACGCCCTGCCACCCGCCCCCGACGGCCCTTCCAAGTCCCTCCCCGGCACCGCACGCCTGGCAGTCGCCGCCCTCGCCCGAGAGCTCAACGCCCTGCTCACCCCGATCATCCAGAAACTGGAAACCGCCCAGACACCCGGCTGACCCGGCGCCGGTCTCGCACTCACCTGGAGGCGACCGCCCACGACGGACCTGAAGCTCATCGTGAGCCTTGGCGATCCGCTCGCCGTCACTGGTGCCGCATATCACGCAAAAGCCGGAATTATCGACCTGTCGAATTACTTAACCATCCGGTTCCCGGCTTTTGCCTCCATGGGATGACCATTCCGGATGCGCTCAGCTAGCGTCTTAGGACATAGCCGTCGATTCGACATGTTCCCGGTAGCCGATTCGACGCTCCGTAAGTCCAGGCACCACGCCGGGCTCCCATCACCAGATACGGAGATGTCCCATGCTCAAAAATGCTCTCGCGGCCGCCTCGCTGGCAGCGTTCAGCCTTATCGTTCCCGTGACAATGTCGGCGCAGCCTGCAGGCGCAAGCGCCATGAACCCGGAAATCCATTCCGTATCCCAAGGCCACCACTGCGACCTGGATCCCTACGGCCGATACAAAGGCCGCTGCGACGAGCGTCAGCCCTACGGCGATCACTGGCGCCACGGCCATCCCTACGGCCACCACCACGGGCATCACGGTCACCACTGGAATGGCCACAGATAATCCGGTGGCCGTACAAGGACGGGCGGGCTGACCGCGGACCACTCTGCGAATGGGCACCGGTCCGGGTTGAACCTGCCGGCACCCTCCGATGCTCCGCGAGTGCCGCAAACCTCCGGCGCGCCGTTGGGGCGGTGAATGCCCAC